>CAISKJ010001099.1 GCA_903885885.1 uncultured delta proteobacterium | reverse complement strand
GGTGTACGTACAGCTCGCGGTGATGCTCGCGCAGCCGTCGGGCGTGGCGGCGTAGGACGCGGCTGCGGCGTCGGGCGAGGCCGATGGGGTTTCGCCGCACGCGACGGTGAGCGCGCAGGTGGCGACAAGGCGCGCTGCGCGCGCGAAGCGATCGAACGTCATGCGAAGTGTGATGACCGTTGCGCGCGCGCGGGTTCGTCGCACCGACGCTATGCGCTCACCTCGACGACGAGGTGCGCGGTGCCGCCCTTGACGGGCGCGGCCGTGAGCGTGACGCCGTCGTCGCGGCGGCGGGCCTCGATGACGAAGCGGCCCGGTAGAAAGAGCGGCTTGCGGAAGCGCGCGTGGAGACTCTTCGCGTGCAGTGTGTGCTCGCGGGTCTCGGCGAGGGTGCGCGCGAGCGTCCACATGCCGTGCGCGATGGCGCGCGGAAAGCCGAACGCCCGCGCCATGAGGGCGCGCTGATGAATGGGGTTGAGGTCGCCCGCGATGGCCGCGTAGCGCCGCCCGATGTCTTCGGGCGCGGCCGCGACGAGGCTCGCCACGAGCGCGCCTTCGAGGGGTGCGTCGGGCTTCTTCTCCGTGGGTGCGCTCTCGCTCGCAGGGCCGCGCGCGAGGATCGTGGTGGTGAACACACCGACGGGGCCTTCAGCGTCGGAGGCCTCGGTGACGAGGTCGAAGAGCGTTCCGCGCGGCGCCGGTCGCGCGTTGCCCACCGAGGCCGCGAGGCGCAGCGAGGCGCGCTCAGGCACGGAGCGCTCGAGGCTCACCACGTTCTCGACGTGCACGAGGCCCAGCGCCTTGAAGGGAAAGCGCGGGTCGGCGAGCACGTCGAGGTGCAGGCCCACGGCCATCACCTGCGGCGCGAGGAGCGGCAGGAGGCCGTCGTCGACGAGGCCCGTGATGCGTCGGTACGCGGCGACGTGATCGGGGCGCCAGGCGAGCTCGCGCTCGACGCGAATCGGCGCGATCGCCTCGCCCGCGCGGAGCCCCGGGCGGCTTCCGACGAGGAGCTTGAGGTGCTGCGTGAGGTTCGACACGGCGCTCACCCCTCGCCCTTCCACGGCTGCGCTTCGCGGAGCTCGACGGGCCATCGCACGCCGCGGTTGCCCGGGATCTCACGGCCCTCTTCGCTCACCGCGAAGTTGCCCACGTCGCCGAAGGCTCGCTCTTGATTCACACGCACGCCCGCGCGGCGCATCGCCGTGAGGGCCCCTCCCACGCGGAGGGCGACGGCCTCGTGGGGCGCGTTGCGCAGGTCGACGAGCGCGCCGCGGCGCTCGCGGTTGAGGAGCTGCTCCTCGTTGCCGATGGGGTCGGCGACGGTCTTGGCCTTGAGCGTCCACACGAGGAGCGAGGTGGGGTCGCGGTCGGGGTACGCGTGGGCGAGCATGTCGCGCAGGCCGAAGAAGCTCTTGCCGATGTCGTTCTGGTTCACCGGGCCCGCCATGAGGCAGATGCCCGCGAGCATGTCGCAGCCGTCGGGCACCTCGGTGCACCCTGCGATTTCGACGACGAAGGCGCTCCGCGCTGCGGCCGCTCCGAAGGCCCGCACGGCGAAGTGAAAGTCTTTGCCCGCGCGCTCGATCTCACCGCGCGAGAGGCCGCCGATGTAGATGCGCTGCCCCGCGAGCGCGAAGGCCTTGCGACCGCGCGCGGTGTTGCGCGAGAGCGCGCGCCCGGTGGCGAGGTCGGCCCACGTCGGGAGGTTCGCGAGAATGCGGTCGGTCACCGTCTCGAGCTCTTTGCGCACGGTGCGCAGGCGCTCCT
>CAISKJ010001098.1 GCA_903885885.1 uncultured delta proteobacterium | reverse complement strand
CGGCCCGCGCGGCAACCTCTCGTGCCTCGACGCCGAGCGCACGATCAGCCTCCTCGCACGGCTCGCGCGCGACGGAGTGCCCACCTACGTGATCGGCACGCCCGGCAACGACGTGGCCTCGCTGCCCCGTACGCTCGAGCGCATGGCGGTCGCCGGGGGCCGCCCCCGCGTCGTGCCGGGGGAGGCTCCGTTCTACCGCGCCGAGGACGTCGGAGAGTTCACCGAGGCGTTTCTCTCGATCACCACGGCGCTCGTGCGATGCCGCTACGTGACCAACCCCGTCGCCGACCCCGCGCAGGTGAGCGTCCGCGTCGGAGGGCGCGCGGTGCCCCGCGACACGACGCACGCGAACGGGTGGGACTGGACCAATCCCGCCGTCGGCGAGGTGGTGCTCTACGGCTCAGCGTGCGAGGCCGCGCAGCGCCCCGACGGGGTGGTGTCGCTCCGTTACGGCTGCGTCGAGTGACGCCCCGCGCGACCCGTGTAGACAGAACACCCTTCGTTCGAAAACACCGTTCTCACACGGCTTCGCGGCGGTGGCAGTTTCGGTGCGGGTCGAAAAGAACACGTTGAATCAGTGCGAGAAATGTTTGAGATTGTCGGCCAACAGGAGTCCGTGAGGGGCTTCGATGGGTCGCGCTTCTCGCCGCGCCCCTGCACGACAGCAAATGCAACATGACCTCGCGCGCGGCGCAGAGGCCACAGAGACGAAGAGGTCTTACGATGGCACAGGGATCAAACAGGGTGGGCACGCGCCCGGCGTACCTCGCGGCCTTCGCGGCCGCTGCGGCGCTCGCCACGAGCGGATCCGACGCGCAGGCGCAGGGGTTCGTGAACCGCCTCGCCTTCCGCGGTGAGGCCGCGGTCGGCGGCATGCTCGCCGATCACCAGCGCTCGGCGCTCGGCTTCGACAGCGTGGGCTTCGAAGGCACCGTGCGCATCGGGGTGAACCTCGTCGACATGCTCTCGGTCAACGTGAGCCTCTCGAACTGGTTCTTTCCCTCGAGCCTGCCCGCGCCCGATGACGGCATGGGCCGCGTGATGGGCATCATGGGCGGCCTGCGCCTCGAGCCCAAGATCGGCACCGCGGGTCGCCTCTGGGTCGACGCCAACTTCGGCTACGCCATCACCGGCGACGTCGGTCGCCTGCACCTCGATGCGGGCATCGGCTTCGAGTTTCAGCTCGCGCGCGCCGTCGGCCTCGGCCCGATGCTCCGCTACGGTCACGTGTTTCAAGAGAACGACTACGCCGGCGTCTCGCAGGCCGTCTTCGACTCGACCTTCGCCGGCGACGCCCAGTGGCTCTCGGGCGGCGTCTCGATGACCATCCGCGTGCCCGCCGACGAGGCCCCCGCGGCCCCGCTCGACACCGACAGCGACGGCGTGGCCGACGACAACGACCAGTGCCCCACGACCCCGCAGGGCGCCAACCCCGACTCGTCGCGCCCCGGCTGTCCCATGGTCGACACCGACGGCGACGGCGTCTTCGACAACGCCGACCAGTGCGTCAACGTGCCCGCCGGCGCGCGCCCCGACCCGACGCGCAACGGCTGCCCGATGAGCGACCAGGACAACGACGGCATCGCCGACGGCGAAGACCAGTGCCCGACGCAGCCCGCGGGCGCCACGCCCGACCCCGCGCGCCGCGGCTGCCCGCTCACCGATCAAGACAACGACACCGTCTACGACAACGAAGACCAGTGCCCGACGGAGCCCCAGGGCGCGCACCCCGACCCCGCGCGCCGCGGCTGCCCCATCGGCGACCGCGACCACGACGGCATCACCGACGACGTCGACCGCTGCCCCGACCAGGCCGAGACCTTCAACGGCCGCGAAGACACCGACGGCTGCCCCGACGGCGCCGCCCTGGGCGTGCGCGAAGGCGGCGTGATTCGCATCATGCAGCAGATTCGGTTCCGCAATAACAGCGCTCAGATTCAGGGCGCGGGCAGCAACGCGATCCTCGACGCGGTGTCGGCCATTCTCACCGCGTCGCCCGACATCGCGCAGCTCGACGTCGAGGGCCACACCGACGACAAGGGCGACGCCGCCCACAACCGCGAGCTCTCGATGCAGCGCGCGCAGTCGGTGGTGCAGGCGCTCGTCACCCGCGGCGTCGCGGCCGGTCGCCTCACCTCGCACGGCTTCGGCCCCGATCGCCCCCTCGTGCCCGGTCGCTCGCGCCAGGCGCGCGCCGCCAACCGCCGCGTCGAGTTTCACATCGTGGGCGCTGACGGCGCAGCACCGGCTCCCGCCGCAGCCCCCGTCGCTGCGCCCCCCGCCCCCGAGGCGACTCCCGCGGCGCCTGCCGCCGAGCCCGCCGCGCCCGCCCACGGCCGCGGCCGCCACGGCCGCCACGGCCGCCACCACTGACCCGCCTCGTACCGCGTCAGGGCAGCAGGGCTGACACCAGCGCTGCTGCCCTCGCCGCGGGCACCCTGTCCGCAAACACCACCGTACGACCGCGCGAAGCCACCAGCGACACGCGCCCCTCGGCCACCGTGCGCGCCGCGAGCGCGCCCGCCACGCGCGCCGTCGCGGCCGCTGCGTAGCGGTGTGCGAGCACCGTCGCGAGGAGCCCGGAGAGCTCCTGCGCCTCGGCGTCGTCGTGGGGGCGCCCCGGGTCCGTCACGCTGACCCACACCAGCGCGCTGCGCGCGAGGGCGTCGTCGGAGACGCGCACGCCGCTGTCCCCGTCGGGCGCGAGCGAGCCCCGCGGCACGAGCAGCATGGCGCGGTCGCCGCCCCAGCCCTGCGCGCCCGCCTGGGCCCGCGCGTCGGTGACGCCCTCGGCGAGCACCAGGCGCGTGCCGAACTCGCCGAGCACGTCGTGGTAGGCGAGTTCGAACTCCGCCGCGAGGGGCGCGGGCACGAGCGCGGGCACGTCGATGGGCGCCTCGCGCGACGCGAGCTTGTCGGCGTGCATCACCTGCTCGGTCGACTCGGGGGGCCGCGCGAGGAGCTGGTCGATGGCGCCGTGGCCGCCCGCGCGCATGCGGTCGACGCACAGGCGAAGGCCGGAGAGGTACGGGAACAAGAGCGACTCGCGCAGGGCGCGGGGCGCGGCCGACAGGCGCGGCTGGTCGCCCGACATCTGCCCCGCGACGGAGCTCGTCACGTCGGGCAGGTCGAGCACGGTGCGGCCCGCGGGCGCGAGCGAGAAGTCGAGCATGGCGGCGGTGGCGTCGCCCTCGACGACGGCCATCGCGGCGGTCTGCGCGTCGCCGCGGCCGCGCACGTGATGGGTGAAGCGACCGATGTCGAAGTGCTGATCCTGGAGGGCGTGCGTGAGCTCGTGCGCCATCGTCGCGGGCTGCATCTCGGCGGGCACCCAGTCGGCGATGTAGAGCCGATGCTCGTCGGGGTCGTAGAAGCCCAGCACCTGCTCGTCGAGCAGGTCGAACATGGTGCGCTCGTAGTCGGTGCCCGCGGGAATGAGCCCGAGGCGCTCGAGCGAGGCGCCCTCGAGGTCGAGCTCACCGGGCGGATACTCCTGCCGCGTGCGGCGGCGCAGTCGCTCGACGACGGCCTCGCGCGCCATCACGCCGCGCGCGATGGGGCGCAGCACGGGCAGGTCGCGCACCGTCGCCATGCGCCCCGCGAGCTCGTCGGCGAGGGCCGAGAGCCTGCGGGCCGTCGGCCCCTCGCGCGGGCCCGCGTCGGGGCTCGCGGGCGCGGTGCGCGCCGTCGGGGGAGCCTCGACGTGGTCGGCGGCGGTGGGCGTTGCCTGACGGCACGAGGCCGCCGCGAGGCACAGGAGCAGTGCGTGGGCGTTCTTCACAGCGGCGCCGCGTCGTATCACATTCCGTAGGCGGCCACCGCGCGCGCGATCGCCGCCGCGAGCACGTCGCGGTACTCGTCGGCGCGGAGGCGGCTCTCCTCCATCGCGTTGGAGATGAACGACAGCTCGACGAGCACCGCGGGCATGCGCGCGGTCACGAGCACCTGAAAGGCCGCGGGGTGCACGCCGAGGTCGTCGACGGCGGGGTACAAGAGCCCGAGGTCGTGCAGCATCGACCGCTGAATGGACTCCGCGAGCGCGATCGACTGGCGCCCCTGCGAGCTCAAGCGCAGCCCGGTGAGAATGTTGGCCACCTGCCACGCGCTCACGGGGTCGTCGCCCACGAGCTCGCCGTCGCGGCGGTTCACGCGCGCGGCCACGCGCTGGCTCCCGGTGTCGAGCACGTAGGTCGATACGCCGTGGGCGTCGCGGTTCGGCGCCGAGTTGCAGTGCACCGACACGAAGAGGTCGGCGCCCGCGTCGTTGGCGTGCGCGGCGCGCGCCTCGAGGTCGACGTAGGTGTCGCTGTCGCGCGTGAGAATCACCTGGATGCCGTAGTTCACCGCGAGGCGCTCGGCCGCGCGGCGCGCCACGTCGAGCGTCACCGAGGCCTCGGTGAGCCCCGTGGGGCCGATGGCGCCGGGGTCGCTGCCGCCGTGCCCGGGGTCGATCACCACGCGGCGCAGTCGGTTGCTCGGCGTCACACCGTCGGTCTGCGCGACGGTGCGCTCGGAGGGCGCGACGCAGGCGCGTTCGAAGGCCTCGCGGCCCGCCGCCGCGCGCGGGCTCGACGAGGCCGCGAGGAGGTCGGCGTGGGCGCGCAGCGCGACGCACGCGCCGGGCTTCGCGGGGTCGGCCCCGGCGGCGCGGTAGTAGTCGAGCGCGCGGGTGAGGTCGCGCGCGTCGTGACGGATTCTCCACCGCGCGGCGATGAGGTCGCCGGCGGCGCGCAGGGCCTCGACCGCGCGCGGTGACCGCGCGTCACGGCCCGTCAGCGAGAGGTCTTGCACGACGGCGTCGAGGTCGCCGGGCACGGTGTTGCGCGCGAGCGAGGCCGCGGTGATGCGCGCGCGCGCGAACGCGTCGGGCGCCTCGACGAGCGGCGCGCGCTCGGGGGCGTCGTCGCGGGGCGGGTGCCCGCACGCGGTCGTGAGCGCGAGCGCGACGAGGCACGCGGCGATCGGGTGGGGCGCGCGGCGGCGAGACATCGACGGTGGGATACACGCGCGGTCGCGGAGCGGTCCATTTCCTGGCAGAGGCGCGAGCGCCGTGGTGGGCGCGATGGCCCTCTTGCGCGCTCCGAGTCGGTGATTATTGATCGGCTTGCGAGGCGATGGCGCAGCGCCGCGGCGAAGGGGCCGCGGAGCGCGCGTCGGCTCGACACGCAACCAGCGCGCGCACCGACGTCGACACACGACGCGGGCGCCCCCCTACGATCGCACCGCGCCGTCGGTGCAGAGGAGATT
>CAISKJ010001097.1 GCA_903885885.1 uncultured delta proteobacterium | reverse complement strand
CGGCGCGGAGGTTGAGGTCGAGCACGCCATCGGCCGTGATGGGAACGCCGGGGCACGCCACCGGGGGAGGGCCGCTGTCGACGACGGCGCCGTCGGGCGAGACGGTCGCGTCGGGCGAGACGGTCGCATCGGGCGAGACGGTCGCGTCGGGCGACACCATCGCGTCGGGCGTGGCGCCGTCGCTGGGGGCGCTCACGTCGTTGGGCGCGGTCGCGTCGGGGTCGGTGTAGCCGCCGCCCGAAGAGGTGGGGTTGCAGCCGAGCAGCGCGACGATGAGGCTCGCCACGCAGTGTCCAACGCGATGGGAGGCGCCCCCGGGGTTCATGCGCGCGAAGGTATCAGCGCGTGCACGGGCCCGTGAAGGGGGAGCGTTACCAGCCGTTGGCGCGCCCGAGGAGCAGGCCCGTGACGTGCACGATGAAGCCCCGCGGGAGCACCGTGCAGAAGATGGCGTTGAGCTTGTTGATGAGCCCCGGCACCACGGCGCGCTTGCGGTTGAACAGCGCGCGGAGGCCGATGCGCGCGACGGCGTCGGACGAGAGGATCGAGAGGTTCATCGCGGCGGGCGTCTTGGCGTGCGCGACATCGTTGAACTCGGTGGTGGTGATGCCGGGGTAGAGCGTCGTGATGCTCACGCCGGTGCCGCGGAGCTCGAAGCGCAGCGCCTCGCTGAAGCTGAGCACGTAGGCCTTGGTGGCCGCGTAGGCCGAGACGTACGGCGAGGGGAGAAAGGCCGCCGCGGAGGCCACGTTGAGGACGTAGCCGCTGCCCCGCGCCACCATCTCGCGCGCGAAGAGCTGCGTGAGGTGCGTGAGCGTGGTGGCGTTGAGGCGAAACATGCGCTCCACGTCGGCCATGCTCATGTCGAGGAAGCGGCCCTGCATGCCGTAGCCGGCGTTGTTGACCAGCACCTCGACGGCGAGGCCGCGCGCGCGCACGGCGTCGAGCACGGCGGTGGCCGCGTCGGGGGCGGCGAGGTCTTGCGCGAGCACCACCACGTCGACCTTGTGGTCGCGGGTGATGTCGGCGGCGAGGGCGTCGAGGCGGTCTCTACGGCGGGCGACGAGCACCAGGGGATAGGCCCGCGCGGCGAGCTGGCGGGCGATGTCGGCGCCGATGCCGCTGCTCGCCCCGGTGACGACGGCTGTGCCTCGATCTGCCATGACCACTCCTGTCCGGTGTTGGCCCCGACCCTACGCGGCGCCTCCACGGCACGGCCGGGTGATCGTCGCGCGGCTTAAATGTAATGACATATTGACTACAGATCATTTCCTGATATGGTGAACGGACACACACCCGAGAGGCGGATTCCATGTCGACGGTCCGGTTGACGACTGCTGAGGCGATCGTTCGCTTCCTCATCGCGCAGCAGATCGAGGATGACCGGACCGGCGAGATCGCGCCCCTCATCCCGGGGATCTACGCGATCTTCGGGCATGGGAACGCCCTCGGCCTCGGCGAGGCGCTCGAGCGGCACCGCGGCGAGATCCGCACGATTCGCGGCCAGAACGAGCAGGG
>CAISKJ010001096.1 GCA_903885885.1 uncultured delta proteobacterium | reverse complement strand
GGCGCGTGCGAGGGCGTGAGGGGCGGCGGCGCCGGCGCGGTGGCGCTCGGCGGGGCTTCGTCGTTGGCGGGCGCCATCGCGCGGAGGGGCGGCGCGACCTCGAGCTGGCGCGTCATCGCGAGGAGGGTCACGAAGGCGCTTACGATCGCCGCGGGGACGCCGAGCTCCATGAGGTCGCAGAGGCGCGCGGGCCGCTCGAGGCGCTCGATGAGGGCGCGCTCGGGGTGGCAGTCGCCGAAGACGCTCCGCGTGGCGGCGTTGGAGACGGTGCGCACCGCGCGGGCGCCGAGGCGCTCGAGGGTCGAGCGCACCGCGGGGTGGTCGAGGTTGGCGCGCACGCCGCCCCACAGGAGCGGGGCCACATCGATGGGGAAGCGGCGCCCGCCGAAGTCTTCGAGCAGGTCGACGCCCTCGTGCGCTTCGAAGGGCGCTTCGACGAGCGCGAAGATCCGCTGCGCCTTCTGGCGGAGCTGGGTGCGCAGGCCCTCCTCGATGGCGTGGTGGTCGCACGCGCCGCGCGACACGAGGATGGCTCCCTGCAGGCCCTCGTTGGCGGCCATGCACGCGAGCGAGTCGTAGAGCTGGTGCCGCGTGATCACGCCCGCTTGCATCAGCACCACGCCGAGGGAGCTCAGCGCCTGCGGGAGCTGCGCCTGCGCGATGCGCCCGTCGCGGAAGGCGAAGAGCGACTCGCCCTCGAGCGCCCCGGCGCCCTGCGGACCGTGAACGATGAGGGTGCCCGAGAAGCGTCGCGCGGCGAGGTCCCAGAGCAGGCGTACGGCGGGCGTCTGGCCGAGGTCTCCCCGCGCTCGGAGGGGGATTTTCGATTCTATACCCGCTTCAACGGTGGATTGATGTGGCTCCACCAGCCCTCGCAACGATCGAAGATGATTTGATCACGGGCGCACCGAAGCGACGCGCCGCCGCGGCGATTCGTTCGCCGACCGGTCGCGCGGTGCGACGCGCGCCGACGGGGAGGCTCTGCGATGGATGCGTGGGGATCGTGCGCAGCGACGCCGGAGTGGATCCGGGCGCGCGTGGGGGCGGGTGCGCGCGGCGGCGCGTAGAGGAAGGAGCAGCGCTACGGCGTGACCACGAAGAGGTAGTGGTGGCCGCCCATGGGGACGTCGAGGGTGCCGTCGTCGTTGAGCGTCGCGGCGCGCATGGCGCCGGTGCCGTCTTCGAGGAGCGCGATGGTGTTCGCGTTGCGCGCGTAGCGGCCCGTGACGGTGAGCGTGCCCGCGCGGTCGAGGTCGGCGCTCGTGTCGCGGTGGTTGATGGTGAGGGTCCACGTGCCGCCGAAGTCGAAGCGCATCGCGCCGCTGAGGATCTCGCGCGACACGCCGGGCTGCGCCTCGATCGACATCGGCGGGCGCCACGCGTCGACGTAGGAGAGCGTCCACTGTTCCGTCACCGGCGCGACCGAGATCGCCGCCGAGCTGTCGCCGGGGAGGTCGGCGCAACCCGTCGCCGCGAACGTCGAAAGGGCAGCCGCCAGAACCATCGTACGAAGTGAAACGCCCATCACCGCAACCTCTTTTCTGTAGGGGTTAACGGCAGGTGCTCTTGGGAGCTTGAGGCGTTCGCGCGAAGAAAATCGATCGGACGTCGCGCGCCCGCCGAGGGGCGCGCTACCGGCGCATGTGCGCAGGGAGCTTCGCGAGCGCGTAGGCCCGCGCGGTGGCCAGCGCGAGCATGTGGAGCACCGAGAGGCACAGCGCCC
Organism: uncultured delta proteobacterium; assembly: GCA_903885885.1. Classification (GTDB taxonomy): domain Bacteria; phylum Myxococcota_A; class Polyangia; order Polyangiales; genus CAISKJ01. The sequence goes on along the minus strand of CAISKJ010001096.1, from coordinate 1,954 downwards.
ACGTGAGGCCGTAGGTGGTGGCGAAGCGGGTGCAGCACAGCGCGAGCAGGTAGCCCGCCGCGCCCGTGAGGAGCACGTACGACGCGCCGAGCGCGCGCTGCGGGACGTCGGGGCGCTCGAGGTAGAAGAGCATCGGAGCGACGAGCACGAGCAGGTCGCCGTGGGCGGGCGCCGCGAGCGCGAAGAGGCACACGAAGCCGAAGGTGAGCGCCTCGTGGTCGCGCAGGTAGCGCGCGCCATGGAGCGCGGGCGCCACGAGGGCGAGGCGCGCGACGGCGAGCAGCGCGCGGCGGAGCGTGGTCGTCGCGGTGAGGGGGCGCGTTGCGCCATCGACGAAGCGCGCGTCGAAGAGCGTGCGGAGGCCGACGCCACTGTCGGTGCGGGCGGGGGCGATCGTCGCGCTCCACGCGTGGACGCCGTTGCGCGCCATCGAGACGAGCAGCGTCGCGAGCATCACCGCCGCGAGGGCGGTGAAGAAGCGCGCGAGGTTGCGATCGACCCTGCGGTCGGTGACGAGGCGCGACGCGAAGAGCGCGCCGGGCCCCGCGGCGAACACCAGCGGGAACACGCGCGACACGGCGGCCCACCCGAGCAGCGCGCCCGCGAGGGCGTAGCGCTGGCGTCGCATGCAGCACGCGGCCGCGACGGTGCACACCGCCGCGTCGGCGCGCGGGATGGCGCCCACGAGGTGGCCACCGGAGACCAGGTAGTGGGTGCCCGCGAGCACGGCCACGAGGGCCGCCGCGTCGCGCCCGTAGGCCCAGCCCACGCACGCCAGCATCGCGAGGAGCAGCAGCGGGTCGAGGGCCGCGAGGGCCACGCGGTGCGCGTCGCTGCGAACCGACAGGGCGTTGGTGGCGAGGCCTACGACGGCCGCGCGCGCGGGCGTGCCGCGGTCGCCGGACTCGGTGAGCAGGGCGCTCCATCGATCGACGGAGAGCTGGTGCTTGAACCACTTCACGTCGGCGACGAAGGTGACCCAGCGCTTGGGGCGGAAGCGCGCGCGTACCGTCGGCGCCCGCGCGAGCACGCGCGCCGCGGGGACGAGCGCGCCGGTGTCGAGGTCGCGCACGGCGGCGCCCTGGTAGCGCAGGCCCGTCTCGGCGTCGGCCGCGAGCGCGGCGGCGTAGAGCCCGTGGTGCCCGAGCTCGGGCAGGTAGCGGCTGGTGAGGTAGTCGTGAAACGATGACTCCGCGTCGAGGGAGGGGCCGCGGCGCGCGCCGTAGGTGACCGCGGCGACGAGGGCCGCGACGACGAACGCGAGCGACGTGCGACGCTCGAAGCGAACGCGCGCCTGCGCGGTGTAGGGCCCGGCCACCTCGATGCGCCGCGCGAGCCAGCGCGCCGCGACGAGCGCCGCCGCGACGAGGGGCACGATCCACACGATCACCGGGCCGTGCTGCGCCACCGTCGAGGCGGGGTGATCCATCGCGAGCGCTACGAGAGACCGAGGGAGCGCAGCTCCTGCACGGCGAGCGAGTGGCCGAGGGCCGCCGCGTGGCGCAGGTCGTCGACGGCGCCGTGCGGGTCGCCCACGGCCCTGCGCGCGCGGCACCGTTCGAACCAGCACGCGCCGTCGCCGGGGGAGCGCGTCACGCCCTCGTCGAGGTCGATGAGGGCCCCGGCGCCGTCGCCGCGCTCGAGCCGAATGGCCGCGCGCGCGCGCAGCGCCTCGAGGGAGCCGGGCTCGCGCTCGATCGCGCACGTGAGGTCGGCCTCGGCCGCGGCGAGGTCGCCCAGGGCCGCGTGCGTGAGGGCCCGCGCCACCCACGCGTCGGCGCGCGCGGGGTCGAGCTCGATGACCCGCCGCCGGTCGGCGAGGGCGACCTCGTAGCGCCCGAGGAGGTGCGCCACGCGGCCGTGCTCGCGCACGAAGCCCACGGCGTTGGGGTTGAGCGCGATGGCGCGGTCGAGGGCCTCGAGGGCCGGCGCGAGCTCCATGCGCCGCGCGCGG
>CAISKJ010001095.1 GCA_903885885.1 uncultured delta proteobacterium | reverse complement strand
CGGCGAGGCGGTGTCGACCTACGCCCTCCCTCCGCCCGACGTCGATGCCGCGCGCGCCGCCGATGCCGCGGTCGAGGCGGCGCGATGAGGCGCGCGATCGTCGTCATGGCGGCGCTCCTCGGGTGCGCGGGGCGTCCGCTCGTGGCGCCCGCGGTGAGCGACCTCGAGCGAATGATGTCGTCACCCGCGGCGCGCGAGGTCGCGCGCGACGCGCCCGATGCATTTGCCGAGGCGTCCGCAGCGGTGCAGCGCGCGAGAGAGGCCCGCGAGGCCGAAGGCAGCATCGACGCGCTTGCGCTCGACGCGCGCCTCGCGTTCGAACGCGCGCAGAGCGTGGCGAGCCTCGCGGCCGCGCGGCGTCGCATCGAGGCGGCCGAGCGTGAGCGCAGCGAGATCGACGCCGACGTCGCCCGCATCGAGCAAGAGGCGCACGAGCTCCAATCCGAAGTGGCCCGCACGCTCGACGCACGCCGCGCGGCGGTGAGGGCGCGCCATGCAGCGGGCTCGCCCGCGCAGGTGGCGGCCCCCGAACGGCAAGCGGCGGCGGCCGAGCTGCGCCAGCAGGCGAGCCTCTTCGTCGCCGCGGCGGTGATGTTGGGCGCCGAGGCCCCGCGTGTGATCGAGGGCCGTGAGCGCATCGCGGCCGCCGAGCGCGCGGCCGGCGGGGCCGACGCGAACGCGGCGCTCCTCGCGGCGGGCAGCGCGTACGCTGCTGCCGAGCGCCTGGTGCAGTCGGCGCGCGGCGCGGCTGGGGCAGAGGGGGCGACCGACGGGGCGACGCTCGAGGCGGCGCTCTCCGACGCGGGGGGCTTCGATCCGCGGCGCGACGCGCGCGGGGTCATCGCGGTGATGCGCGGGCTCTTCGACGGTCCGCGGCTCGGGGCCACGTCGCGGCAGCGGGTCGAGACGCTCGCGCGGGTGATCCGGGCACACGCCGACGCGCGGGTGCGGGTCGAGGTGTTCGTCGGCGGCGCCGCCCGGGGGCCCGCCGAGGCGCTCGCGACCGCACAGGGCGCAGCGCTCGCCGAGGCGCTGCGACGCGGTGGGGTCGCACAAGATCGCGTGCAGGCGCAGGGGCTTCACGGGGCGGCAGGCAACGGGGCGCGCGATGACCGCGTCGAGGTCGTGCTGTTGCTGCCCACGAATCCCTGAACGAACGGCGCGCAGCGCGAACATACCGCACCCGCCGTACCGGTGAGAACGCGAGAGAGGGGCTTGCGTGGCCCTTGGTTTTGGGAGCAAAGGCTCCACCAGAAAGCGCCACGCTGGCCTCCCTCGCAGTCACTCGCGGTCGGGGGTCGGGGTCTGGCACGAGAGAAGGAGCAGCGAAACGAATGAAACAGATGCGCTTGTGGTGCCTCGCGGGAGCGATGGCCACCGTGATCGGCTGCGGCGACGACCCGCCCGCGACGACGCCCCCCACGGAAGATGTCCCCGTCGCCGACGTCGACATGACGGACACGCAGCCGACGGAAGACAACCCCGCTCCGACGGATACGCAGCCGACCGAGGACAACCCCGTCCCCGCGGACATGCAGTGCGCCACGGGTGAAACCCGTTGCGGCGACCTGTGCGTCAACCTCATGGACAACAACGCCAACTGCGGCGTTTGCGGTACTGCGTGCACGGGCACGCAGGTCTGCCGAGGCGGCGCGTGCATCGACGATACGCCCTGTCCCTCAGGCCAGGCGCGCTGCGGCGGCACCTGCACCGAGGTGCTCACAAACGCCATGAACTGCGGCGCCTGCGGCAACGCCTGCGCGGCCGGCGAGAGCTGTAGCGGCGGCACGTGCGTGGCCGAGATGGCGTGCAGCACGGCCGGTCAGACCCGCTGCGCGGGTACGTGCACCGACACGATGACCGACGCGACCAACTGCGGCGCGTGCGGTACGGCCTGCGCCGCGGGTCAGGTCTGCATGGCCGGCGCGTGCCGCGCGTCGACGACGTGCGCCACGGGGCAGACGGCCTGCGGCGGCACCTGCGTCGACACGATGACCGACCTCGCCAACTGCGGCGCGTGCGCCAACGCGTGCCCGACCGGGCAGGTGTGCACGGCGGGTACGTGCGGCGCGATGGCCTGCCCGTCGGGGCAGATTCGTTGCGGTACCGACTGCGCGAACACGCAGACCGACCCCGCCAACTGCGGCATGTGTGGGCGCGCTTGCGCCATGGGGCAAACGTGCTCGGCCGGCACCTGCTCGGGCGCGGTGACGTGTCCGACGGGGCAGTCGATGTGCGGCACCGCCTGCGCCGACCTCGCGACGGATCCTACCAACTGTGGCACCTGCGCGCGCGCCTGCTCGGCGGGGCAAACCTGCACGGGCGGCACCTGCGTCACGCCGCGCATGTGCGCAACGGGGCAGACCGACTGCACCCCGACGGGCGCGTCGATGACGTGCGTCGACCTCCAGACGAGCAACGCCAACTGCGGCGCGTGCGGCACCGCGTGCCCCACCGGGCAGACCTGCACCGCGGGCGCTTGCGTGTGCGGCACCGGCACCACCCGCTGCGATCGCACCTGCGCGAACCTCCAGACCGACCCCGCCAACTGCGGGGCGTGCGGCACCGCGTGCCCCACGGGTCAGACCTGCACGGCGGGCCGCTGCGCCTGCGCGGCGGGCCAGATGATCTGCAACGGTACCTGCGTGAACACGACGACCGACAACGCCAACTGCGGCGCCTGCGGCACCGTCTGCCCGATGGGCCAGACCTGCTCCGCGGGCCGCTGCGCCTGCGCGGCGGGCCAGACGACGTGCAGCGGCGCGTGCGTCAACACGCAGACAGACCGCGCCAACTGCGGCGGCTGCGCGCGCGCGTGCGCCATGGGCCAGACCTGCACCGCGGGCGTGTGCGGGTGCCCCACGGGCCAGCGCCTCTGTGGCACCGGCGCGGCGGCGACCTGCGTCGACACGATGACCAACTCGCGCAACTGCGGCGCGTGCGGCACGGTCTGCGGCACCGGCACGAGCTGCATGGCCGGGCGCTGCGCGGGCACGCCTCCGGCGAACGACACGCGCGCGGGCGCCACGGTGATCAGCCTCACGAACCCGTCGCAGACGCTCACGGCCAACACGACGGCCGCCCGTAACGACACGACAGGAAGCTGCGGCTGCACCTCGGGCAACGACGTGTTCTTCCAGTTCACGCTCACGCAGCCCGAGGTGGTCTACGCCGACACGCTCGGCGCCACTTGGGACACGTCGCTCTTCATCCAGAACGCGGCGGGCACCAACGTCACGGCGACGACCGGGTTCGTCACCTGCAACGACGACGCGAGCGCGGCCGGCCTCTGCTCGGGCATCGCGGGCCTTCAGACGCAGATCGTGGCGCGCCTCGCGGCGGGCACCTACTACCTCGTGCTCTCGGGCTGCAGCGCGGGCACGGCGCAGATCCACTTCCAGCACCTCCCCGCGGGCAACGGCCCCTCGGCACGCGTCACGCCCGACGCCACGCTGCGGGCTGCCACGGGCACGACCTCGGGCACGGGAACGGTCTCGTCGACGTGCTGCTCGGGCGGCCCCGACAACGCGTATTGGTGGGTCACCTGCCCCAGCACGGCGGCCGCCACGTTCAACGCCTCATCGTGCAACACCACGACGGGCGTCAACCTCGCCGCGTACGACCTCGAGGTCGCGCAGTACAGCGCCCTGCGCGCAGGCGCGGGCGCGCAGGTCTGCAACGACGATACGGGTTCCACCTGCGGCGCTGGCTCGACGCTCACCTCGACGATCCCTGCGACGGCGGCCAATCAGGTCGGTCTCAACACCATGATCGTCGACTCGTGCATTGGCAGCGGCGCCTACACGGTCAACTACATCCTCGCCAGCTGCGCCACGGGCGCGCGCTGCGGCGCCACGTGCGTCGACACCAACACCAGCGTGACCAACTGCGGCGGTTGCAACCTCCGCTGCGCCACCGGCGCTGTGTGCGCGGCCGGCGCGTGCGTGCCGCCGCCCGCCAACGACACGCCCGCCGGTGCGGTCACGAGCAACATGTCGAACGCCTCGTCGACGTTCACCGTGGACACTCGCTCGGCCGCGAACAACACCGCGGGCCCCTGCGCGTGCACCACCGGTCGCGACGTCTTCTACAACTTCACGATCCCCGCGGCGGCACCCGAAATCGTCTACGCCGACACCATCGGATCGACGAGCGACACCTCGCTCTTCGTGCAGACGAGCACTGGGACGAACATCACGGCGACCAACCTCCCGACCAACGGCATCGCGTGCAACGATGACGGCGGACTCGCCGGGTGCTCCACAGGAACGCAGTCGCAGATCCTCCTGCGCCTCAACCCCGGTGCGTACCGCCTCGTGGTCTCCGGCTGCGGCAACGGCGGAACGGTCAACCTCCGCTTCCACCACCTCCCGGTGGGCAACGGCGCGGTGGCCTACCTCGCGGCGGGGACGAGCACGCCCGCAGGCGTGACGAGCGGCACGGGCCGCGTCTCGTCGGCGTGCGGCTCGGCGGGCCCCGAGAACACCTACTACTGGTTCACCTGCGCCGCGTCGCGGACGGGCGCCTTCCGCGGCGACACTTGCGGCCGCGCGACGTGGGACACCGAACTCGACCAGCGCAGCGCCGCGCGCACGACGCCCGGCGTGAGCGTCTGCAACGACGACGTGTCGGGCACCTGCGGCGCGCGCTCGACGGTCAACAGCACCATCCCCGCAGGCGCCGGCCTCCATACGCTCTACATCGACGGCTTCAGCGCCGCGGCCGCGGGCGTCTACTCGGTCAGCATCACGCGCCCCTGAGCGCCCACGAGAGGCCGGCGGCGCTCGCGTGAGCGCCGCGGCCTGACCCCTCTAGTACAGAGCTGCAGATCGCTCCGTTCGCGACGCCTAATCGGCATCTCGCACAGCGTCGACGCGCCACGCGCCGCCCTCAAACACCGTCACGACTTCACGCCCGTCAGGCAACCGAAATCGAACCATCGACGGCGAACTTGTGTACTCGAGGGCCGCAGGGTCTTCCGTCCCTTCGATCAGCGACGCAAGGTCGGCGGACACGTTGCCCAACGCACGCGACGAGAGCACCCGGACCCACGCACCCGCGCCATTTCGTCGCAGCAAGTTGTGAAGCGCGTGCAACGCTGCGCGCGCTCCAACCACGCCTTCGACCGACGCATTGGTGGTCAGCGCCACGCCAGGATCCACGACGCGCCAGCCATCGACGCTCTCTTCCACAGCCACCGCGCCGTTTGTTCGCAGCACAACTTCAACGCGCGCAAGGCGTTGCTGCGAGAGCGCCGCGCTCACCGCGGCGCCAAGCTCCCGCACCTCGAGGCGATCGTCGGCGAGCCGGGCTTGCAGCGCCTCGATGCTCTCAGCACGCTGAAGCCTCAGTGGCAGCATCTCGCGGAGCCCCACAGCATCATCGCGCCCGGCCGACTCTGCGAAGCGGGCCAGCGCCGTTCGCGGCGAACCGACGCCCCCGCTCGCACCGCACGCGGAGAGAATGCAAACAAACACTCCAAGCGCCCGTCTCACAGAACATCGATCCTAGCTCGCGTCGAGCGCCGCTGTCGCGGTTCACGAGAGCGCTGTGAAGGCTCGTTCACTACGGTGTTATCACTGTAGATGAAACCGGGCGCCCGGCGATGGCGACGTGATGTACATACGTGGCACGGTTCTGCCATACAGGACGCGTTCGTGACCACGTCGGAGGCGATGACCATGCGCATGCGTTCGATTCCCAACACCATGAAGGCCCTTGCTCTCAGCTCCGTGGCTCTGGTGGCTGGTGCGTTGGGCTGTTCCAGCGACGACTACTACTGCGACGCAAACGGCTGCTACTACTGCGATGGAGTGGGCTGCCGTGCGGTAACGCCCCCCACACGCCCCACCTGCAACGGCGACTATCAGTGCACGGCCAATCAGGTGTGCACCGACGTTGGCTGCGCGGTCTCCTGCGCGAGCGACGCCGACTGCGCTCAGGGCTGGGTTTGCCGCGGCGCCGCGGGCACGACGCGGGGCATGTGCGTCGCGCCGACTGAACGAACTCCCACGCGAAATCCCGGCGCGTGCCGCACGAATGCGGAGTGCTCGGGTGGCGCGCTCTGCATCGACGGCGCGTGCTCTCGACCCGTCTGCACGAGCGCCTCGTCAAGCTGTCCCTGTTCGAGCAACGACCAGTGCATGAACGGCCAGACCTGCATCGGCGGCATTTGCACCGCCCCGGCAGACACCTGCCGCTTCAACTCGCAGTGCGGCACCGGGCGCGTTTGCGTCAATCAACAGTGCCGCGCGGCGTGCTCGGCCACGACGCCATGCCCGGCGGGCCAGCGCTGCGGAGCCGACGGTGTCTGCGCCGACGCGCCCTCCAACGAGTGCGTCCATGATGCTGACTGCGGCACGGGCCGCCGCTGTGTGAACGCCTCGTGCCTCACGCGCTGCAGCTCCAACACCGAGTGCGGCACGGGCCGTTTCTGCAACGACGGCGTGTGCGTCGCCGACACCCGCCGCCAGCCCTTCTGCACCAATGACTCGCAGTGCGCCGCGCCCAGTCGTTGCCTCGACGGCGTGTGCCGCCGCCCGTGCGCCAGCGCCGACGAGTGCCTGCGCACTGACGTGCAGTACCGCAACTGTGCCCCCATCCGGTATCTGGGTACGAGTCAGAGTTTCTGTCAGACCAACAACGAGGTGCTGTCGAACTGCGGCAGCGCTACCGAGTGCGCAGCCGCTCAGGCCTGCGTCGACGGCGTCTGCCGCAGCAACTGAGCGCGCCCCCCACGCCGCGTCGGACAGCTCGCCTCTTCATCCCCCCTCTCCCAAACATCGATCGCGCGGCGCGCTTCGCGTGGTGCCACGGTCCCGATCGGGGCTCGCGCCACCACGCGAAAACCTGTATCGTCCGCGGCCCTGTTGGTTTCCCCACTGGTAATTGGAGATGTCTTCGATGGCTGACACCGTTGATTCCGCGGCTGTACGTAAGTCTCTCGACAGCGCACGCGGCCAGCGCACGCAGATCACCCGCGGCGCGCCGCTCCCGATCGACACGGCTCATGTGGTGGGCGCATGCCCGAAGTGCGGGCTTCTGGGCGCGACGATCCTCGGGTTCCCCGATCCCCCCTATGCGGGTCCGCAGGGGCAGCCCCGATATCGCAACGCGCGCGAACTGCAGCGTTTCGTCGAAGAAATCTTCAAGAATCCGCCGCCCCTCCCTGCGCCCGAAGACCCCAGCGAGAACCGCCGCGATCCGCAGGATCCGCGTCGTACCATGCCCGCCTGGAAGGGCGTGTGTCGCTGCGGCGCGAAGGTGCTCCCGCCGCAGCCCGATCAGCGCACGGGCCAGATGGTGAGCGATCCCGAGGCGACCCCGCGTCGCGTGTGCGGAGTTCGCTTCATCAAGGCCATGCCGGGCTCGGGCGCTGAACTCGTGCTCGAAGCCCTCTCCCCCGAAGCGGGCTCGCAACCCTTCGCCGACGAAGCGGCGATTTCGTTCCGCGTGCTGCGCGCCCCGCTTGACGGCGTCGAGACCGAGGTGTCGACCGCCCTCGACGACGACGCCATCGAGCAGCAGTTCGGGCGTCCACTCACGCTCGCCGAGACCTGGCGCAAACTTCTCGCGCGCGCCGCCGCGGGCGAAGAGGCGCTCGTCGAGGCCGAGAAGGGTTACTGGCTCTGGGCTGGCCCGAAGGAGAACACCACGCTCAACGAGCAGATCGCCGAGGTCGCGGCCCTTGAGGCGCTCGAACTGCCGCCCGAGGCCGCGGTGGGCAAGAAGGGCATCTCCCTCACGCTCCTCCCGCAGATCGCACCGATGCCGCAGGGGCCCTCGTTCCCCGCGTGGGCATACGAGCACGCCGAGAAGATCGCGAAGGGCGAGCTGCGCGCTGGCGTCGTGCTCGATCGCGCCGTGGTGCGCAAACTCGTCGAGGCGCAGCTCGAGCGAAACGCCCTCGCGTGGCAAGAGCAGCAGGGCGGCGCTGTCGTCATCGCGACGGCAGGCGAGTTCCGCTGGCCTGTCGAGATGGCGATCGTCGCGCTCGGCGCTGCGCACCTCGGCTGGTTCCTCGGCGAGACCACGGCAGCGGCCGTGGGCGAGGCGATGGCTCGTGTCTCTGAGATCAAGCGTTATGTCGATGCTGCGCGCGCAGAGCGCCCCGACATCACCTTTCAGATGAACGGTCTGCAACTCAACCCGAAGCGCGCCGACGGGTCGATGGGTCGCCCCATCAACCTCATGGAGATGCCCTTCCGCGCTCCGCCGGGCTCGCCCGACTTCAAGCGCGAACTGAAGTTCGTCTGCGACGACATTCCCAAGGGCGCCAACCCGACGCGCCTCTGCCCCTGCGGTGAGCGCGCATGGGTGGCCGCTCGCATCTTCCCCGACCGCGTCCTCGAAGAGTTCAAGCGCGCCACGAACGACAAGCAGCCGATGGTGATCGAGCGCTGGAAGAACGCCGCGCTCCTTTCGACCATCTCGTGCGACCGCCATGTGCGCATCCCCATGGCCGACGAGCTCGAAGGCGCTGGGCTCAAGGGCCCCACGTTCGATAAGCGCATGGCCGAAGACCTTCCCAACAGCATCTTCGCCGTCGACGTGTCGCTGCATCAGGACAAGGCCGGCAAGCGCGCGCTTCTCGCGTACGGCCCCCTCGTCGCGAGCGTGGTGATCAACGACCACCTCGTCGCGGCGCTCCATCAAGCGTGTCGCATGCAGGACAACACCCTCCCGCTCCGCGGCGACGAGGCTGCTGCGATCGTGTCTTCGCCCAACATCCTCTGCTTGCACGAGTTCGGCTTCGACGACGAGCAACTCGATCAGGTGCTCGACATGGGCGCAGCGATGGATGGCATCCCCGCCAATGTCGATCCGCCCTTCGACCTCTCCTGGGATGTGTCGCTCAAGGCCGCGCCCATCGGTCGCTTCGTCAACCTTACCGCGCCGCCGCCCGGTCAACAGCCCGGCCAGCAACCCCCGCCCGGTGGTACGTCGCCGGCCGCGCCGCACGCCCGCGCTCGCGTCTGAAAGTCACGATAGGCGAGAGCCCAAGGCAGCCGCCCATGCGGCGCTTCGGCTCCCCGTCGTGTCGAAGCTGTTTCACCGAACGCGAATCTCACCGAACGCGAATCACTCCCACCATTCCCGCCGGATAGTGCGATACGCAGAAGTACGGGTAATCGCCCGCGCTCGGAAAAACCACCGTGACCATCGACACGGTGTTGTTGTCCTGCCTCGGGATGGGATTGCGCCCGGTGCCCGCGTCGGTCGCCGTCGGACCCGACCCGGGTGAGAGCGGGTGCGCGCTAAAGTCTCCGGTAAACGCCACCGACTGACCCGCCGCGATTGTGATGCATCGCGGGGAGTAGGTGAACACGCCGCTGCCGTTCGAGCCACCGAAGCCCACGACGCGGCTCGATGATCCGCCCGTCCGATCGAGGAACATCGCGTCAGTGCACCGTTGAGCGCCGGCGTCGTGATGACCGGATCTGCGTCGCTGCATCCCGCCAACGAACCGGAGCAGGCGACGGCGAGCATCAGACGACGAGCGCAGAAACGGGTCTGCGCCGGGTTGAATCGGAGTTCCATCATCGCACTCAATGCTCCATCATGCGTTGGGGCGTTGCCCTGCTGTTCTATCGCTTCTAGCAGGCTCTTCAGCAACGTGGACGTTTCTTTTCGAGGAGGATTTCGAGCATGTCGAACGACGAAGTTTCAAGGCGCGACACGCTGAGCACGGGCGCGGCCCTGCTCGCTGGCGTGGGGGCGGCGCTGGCGGTCTCTGCGATCGGTCGCGAGGCCGAGGCTCAGGGCGCCGGTGATGTGTCGGTGCTCAACACGCTCCTGCGCGCCGAGTACGAGGCGCAGCAGGCGTACGACCTCGCCATCGGGTATTTCGGCGCCCCTGCGATGGACGACCCCGCCCGCAGCCTCGCCCCCGCCGCGTCTCTCGTCGCCACCCACTACCGCTCGCAGCACGCCGACCACGGCGCGCGCCTCGCGCGGCTCATCACGAGCCTTCAGGGGACGCCGATCGCCCAGTCGACCGTGATCTTCAACCTCCCGACGGCGATGAACTTCACGCGTACGACGAAGAACTTCCTCCGTCTCGCATGCAACGCCGAGAAGGGCGCGGCTATCGCGTACACCAACGCGCTCAAGAGCCTGTCGAACGTCACCGCGGCCGAACTCGCGGCCGCGATCGGCGGCGTCGAGACGCAGCACTTCATCGTGCTCTACCTGCTGCTCAAGGGCGTCGCTACGCCCGGCCCCGCTGCAACTACGATGATCACCGAGATCTCGCCGCGCTCGGTCGTCGCCATCGAGGGAGAGACCACGGACCTCGCGTCGGTGCCCGACTTCACCTACACCGCGCTGTCGATGTCTTGACCTGAGGAGCCACGAAGATGACCGACATGTACAAGCTCTCGCGCCGCGGCCTCCTCGGCGGATTCGCAGCGACCAGCACCGTCACCCTCGCCGCGTGCGGCGACGACCCCGTGCCCTCCGGGCCCAACCCCGACATCACGCCCCTCAACGCCCTCCTGAGCGCCGAGTACGAGGCGATCAAGGCCTACGAGGCTGGCGCTGGCGTGCTTCGCATGCCTCCGACGGGTGACCCGCAGGCCGCCCAATCTGCGCCCCTCCTCGTCATCGCGATGAACTGGCAGAACCACCACCGCGCGCACGCGACGCAGCTCGCCGCCGCGATCACCGCGATCGGCGGGACGCCCGTCACCGAGGCCTCGGTGATGTTCTCGGTGCCCACCGAATTCACGCCGTCGGTGGCCAACGTGCTCAAGCTCGCGTGCAACAAGGAGCGCAACGCGGCCGTCATCTACAATCGCACCGTCAAGGCGCTCAAGAGCACCAGCAGTCGCTTCCTCGCGGGCACCATCGAGGGCGACGAGACGCAGCACTTCATCGTGCTCTATGCGCTGCTCAAGGGCATCGTGGCGGCCGACGCGGCGGGGCTCATCACCAATATCGGCGAGGTGGTGCCGAAGCCCTTCGTCGCTCAGGTCGGCGCCGAGATGAACAGCCTCCAGTCGGTCGCAGACTTCATGTTCTCGGCCTCCTGAGTCTCGCCCCTCCCGCCCCTCGCGCGACCTGCGCTTGACAGTCTCTTGCAGTGCGTGTGCAACGGTCTCATGAAGACCGTGCCGCGCACCGTGGGAGAGATCATGACCGACACGCTCGTGGTGCTCCGAGAAGACGAGACCCTCGAAGACCTCGCCGACAACATGGAGCGCTTCGCGTTACGTCACCTCCCCGTGGTCGACGACGATCGACTGGTCGGGCTCGTCACACACCGCGACGTACTTCGCGCGGCCGTCATCAACGGTAAGCGCGCCGCGAGTGACCCGTCATTGCGCGTGCGCGAGATCATGTCTCGCGATCTGGTCACGGTGTCTCCATCGCTTCCGCTCGCACTCGCGGCCGATCTGCTCATCGAACGGCGCGCGGGGTGCCTCCTCGTGGTCGACGAGCGGGGCGCGCTGACGGGCGTCGTGACCGAGCACGACTTCCTCAAGCTCGCGCGCGCGTTGATCGCCGTGTAGTCAGCGGGCTGCCGCAGCCGGCGACGGCGAGGACGACTGCGCGCTCGTCGTTGCGCGGATGTGGTGCTCCAGCATCTCCCACGACATCTCGTACTCCCAGTAGCGCAGCACCTCGGCCGCGAGCACCGCACGAAGGTCCGCGTCAGAACCCGCGGCGTCACCTGTCGAGAGCTTGAGCATCGCCTCGTAGAACAGCGCCTCGGCGCGCTGACCCGTGGTGCGCGCATGGCCCACCAGGCGCCCGTGATCGAGCGCGCCGGTGTAGCGCTGCGCGAGGCGCGTCGTCCACGACGCCTGATCGTCGGCCTCGGACGCGATCGCCTCGAGGGCACGCTGCGCGCCGCCATCGTCGGAGAGCTGCCCCATGCGCGCCGCCACGGAGCCCCAGAGCGCGAAGTACACCTGCCACGAGCGGTCGAGCGAGAGGGTTGCCCGCGCGGCTCGATAGAAATCCCTCGCGTCGGTCCAGCGGCCGCGCGAGAGCGAGAACGTGATGGCGCGGGCCGCGACCTCGCGCGAGTCGGCGTCGGCGTCGATGGCCGCGCGCAGCGAGTCGTGCACCCGGCTCGAATCGCCGAGCGCGTCGGCCACGACCGCCCGCTGAAGCATCGCGGTGGCGAGGTCGTGCTCGGTGAGGCTGCGCGCGAGCGCGTCCAGTGCTCCCGCAGCCTCCTCGAAGAGGCGCCGCGACTCGGCGGCGTCGCCCGAGACCTGCGCGGCCTGCGCAAGGCGAACGGTGTACTGAGGGCGAAAGAGCGAGTCGCTCTCATCAGGGCGGAGCGGCAGCGCGAGACCTGCGCGCAGCCGGCGAGCGGCCTCGGCGCCGTCGCGGTGACGCCACGAGATCTCTGCGAGGAGGTAGTACGCGTCGCGCGACGGCGCGCTGCCCTGCGTAGCACGCGTGAGGTGCTCCTCGGCCTCACGGAGGTTGCCCGCGGAGAGCTCGAGGTCGGCTGCGAGGGTCTCGAGGTCGACCTCAGCCACCGGCGCGAGCTGGCCCTGGTACTGCGTACCCCAGCGCGCGAGTAGCGAGCGGGTGCGCTCGTAAGCGCGGCGTCCGGGCGCCAGATCGTCGCCACCGATCGCCAGGCCCAGCGCGCCACGGCTCGCCTCGATGGCCGCCCGCAGCGCGCGCTGGTCGGCGTTGCCAACCGTGGCCGCGCGCTCGAGGTGTGCGCTCGCCAGGCCGAGGTCGCGCTCGCTCTCCGCAGCCACCGCGAGGCACCCCGCGAAGCGCGTGTCTTGCGAGAAGTTCTGCCTGCCCACGCGGCACACGCCCGCGGCCGCCGCGCCGTCGATCTGCGCGAGGCGCTGCGCGAGCTCCCACAGCGGGTCGGCGCCTCCCTCGCCCTGCGCGATGGCACCGAGCGCCGCCGCGAGCCCCGACGACTCGCTGCCGCTGCCGAGCGACGTGAGCCGATTGGCCGCCTCGCGCACGTCGCCGACGCGCAGGAACAAGATCGCGAGGTCGGCCGCGGCGACGCGCATCCCCGCGCGGAGGTGTTGCACCTCGTCGAAGTTCAGCCGCGGTCCGTCCTGTCCCGTGAGGTTCTGCCGCGCGTCGAGCACGGCGCGTCGGCGGGCCACCATGTGCTCGGCTGCGGACTCGAGCACGTCGCGCGCGGGCACGATGCGCGCGATTTCTTTGTAGATGTCCGAGAGCTCGCCCTCGACGACCCAGGGGCGTTGAAACTCCTGGCGGTTGCGCGTGCCCCAGTCGGTGATGCGCTGCCACTGGTCGCGGGCCGCGGGGTCCGGCGTGCGGAGCGCCCGGAGAACGCGCGCGGCGGCGAGCGCGTGGGCCTCATCGCCGCGCGACGACGACACGTCGAGCAGCGCGCGGGCGAGGGGGGCGAGCTCGTCGGGGAGCCCGCCCTGCGCGATCTCTTCGGGGGTGTAGTGCACGAGCGCCTGGCGCAGCCGCGCGACGGCCGTCTGAAAATCGCCCGTCTGCATCGCTTCGACGCCGCGCGCGGCCATGTAACGCGCGACCCCGTCGCGGATCGCGTGGCGGCTCTCGTCGCCGGGGGGCGTCTCGTCGAGGTCGCGCTGCAGGTCGGCGATGGTGCTCCCGTCGACCTCGCCCCGCGGCGCTTGCGAGACGACGCGCGGACCCGCGGCGTGGCGCGCCCCCGAGCAGGCTTGAGCGGCCAGGATCGCGAGCGCGGCAGCGAGGAGTCGTCGGGTTTTCTTCATGGAGTAGAATCTCACGAGGAGTTCGGGGCGCACGGTATCGTTGTCACGGCGAGGGGAGCAAGAAGGCTCTTTCCACACACCGATTCGACGCGCCAACGCGCGCACCATTGCCCCGGCGCCGTACTCGACATCGGGGAGCGATGGGTTCTACAACGGTGCGGCTTCGAGAGATCACCTTCAGGAGATGCCGTGATGTTTCGCTCTGCCCTGTTCACCTTCGCGTTGTGTGCGGCCTGGGGGTGTAGCCCCGGCGGAGGCGGCGATGTGCTGCCGCCCGACTACGACACGGGGCCGAGCGTCGACGGCTCCACGGCGATGGACGCCGAGGCGGCCGACAGCGCGATTCGTCCGCCCACCATCGACGTGGCGCCGCTCGACCGTCCGCAGCGCGACGTGCAGCCCAACGCCGACGCGTTCTGGGCTGACAACCCGCCGCCGCGCTACTGCGGCCCCGACGGCGCGATGGGCCCGTCGCCGACGCCGCCGGGCGGCACGCCTGAGTGTCCCGACGACCTCACGCGCGAGGGCTGCCCGTGCACCACCATCGGCGAGGAGCGCCCCTGCTGGCCGGGGCTTCGCGTCAATCGCAACCGGGGCGTGTGCCACGACGGCGTGTCGCGCTGCGAAATGTACGACGAGCTCGGCGGGCGATGGAGCGCGTGCGAGGGCTACGTGCTCCCGCGACCGGGCGCGGGCCTCGGGCCCGATTCGTGTCAGTGTTTCTCGCAGGGGCGGTGGGAGCTCACCAACCTCTCGCCGTGCTTCATCACGTACGCCGGCAATCAGGTGTACGCCGTGTCGACGTACCTCGACGCGATGGGTCGCGCGCAGTGTCCCACCGACCCGGGTCAGACGCCGCCGCCGCGCCCGCAGCCGGGCACCAACTTCACGACCAACTTTCTCACCGTGGATTGCTCGGGGCAGTTTCAGCTCTGTTACACCATCCGCGCGGGCGATCCGATGCGCCCTGCGACCACCGACTGCGTGGTGTCGCAGTCGTGCACGCAGGGCTGGTACATGACCCCCGGCGTGCGTCAGGCGATGCCGCCGCTGCCGTCGTGGTCGAGCTCGGACACGGCGTGCTCGTCGCGCTTCGTCATGCAAGGCGGCTACGGCGAGATGACGGTGCGCGGCCTCTCGACGGAGTGCCAGAACATCGACAATGGTTCGGGGCAGCCGTACACGTTTCTCCGCGTGCCTTACTGCCCCGTGCGCTGCTCGATGATGCCCACGCTGCCCGAGTGCGCGATGTGCCGCAACGGCGGCAGCGGCAGCTTCTGATTCACCGCGCGACGCCCGCCACCGCGAGGCCCGTCGCGACCCATAGAACACCGATCTCGATCCGCGGCGCGAGGCTCGCTGACAGGTGCTTGCGCGCGCGTGCCCCGAGCACGTTGCCCATCAGGATCGCCGTGGTGAGCGCCGCGCTGTACGCGACCGATTGGGCGCTCATGAGGCCGCCGGCGGAGTAGGCCACCAGCCGACCGGCGTGCATCGAGACGGCTGCGACGGCCGTCGTCGCCACGTAGCGTTCGCCGGTGAGCCCCGTCGCGAGCAGGAGCGGTGACACCAGGAGGCCCGCTCCGCCCGACGTGGCAGACACCATTCCGATGCACGCCGACGCGGGGATCAGCACGGCGTCGTTGGGCTTCCATTGCCAGAGGCTCGCGTGCCGCGCGAGCGCGAGGGCGGCCATCGCGAGCATGAGGCACTGCATCGCGGCGGGCGGCATCACCACCGCGGCGAAGCCACCGATGATGCTCCCCGGGAGCGCGCCGAGCACGAACGCGCGCGCCACGGAGCGGTCGATGCGCGCCCGAAAATGAACGGCTCGATGGAGGTTGCCCGCGAGCAGCGCCGGGGCCGTGATGGCGAGCGCGACGCGCGGCCCGAGGGCGACCGCGAGCGCGACCTGAAGCAGGATGCCCCCGCCGAGGCCCGCGATGGTGGTGAGCATTCCCGCAAGGATTCCCAGCGGAACGAAGAGCATGGAAGGTGCCCCTTTCGCGCTGCATTCATGGGGCGCCGCGTGGCATCGAACCAATTCATTCTATTCAGCGATATGATAACTGTTGTTGATGTTAAGCGAGCTGCGGCACTTCCTCCTGGTGGTGGAGCACGGCACGTTCACCGAGGCCGCGCGCAGGGCGCACCTCACGCAGCCGGCGCTGAGCGCGTCGATCCATCGCCTCGAGGAGCACTTCGGCGCGCGGCTGCTTCACCGCGGCCGCAAGGGCGCCGCCCCGACGGCTGCGGGCGAGGCGCTCGTTCCCCGGGCGAAGGCCGCGATCGTCGCGTTCTCCGAGGCCGGGCGCGCGGTGGCCGAGGTCGCCGGGCTGCGCGCGGGCGAGGTGCGCCTCGGGGCCGGCGCGACGGCGTGCACCTACCTGCTCCCCGTGTTCATGAAGCGCTTTCGGGAGAGGCACCCGGGCATCCAGATGCGGTTGCGCGAGGGGCTCGGCGAGCACCTTATCGACGCGGTGAGCGCGGGAGAGCTCGACCTCGCCGTGGTGCGCAGCGACGCGGGTGAGCCGTGGAAGAAGGACGCGCTGATCATCGTGGCGGCGCCGGGCTTCGAGGCGCGTGGGGCGCCCTTCGTCACGTTTCCGCGCGGGGCCTCGACGCGCGAGATGCTCGACCGAAACTTCGCCGACGCCGAGGTGGTGATGGAGCTCTCGAGCATCGCTGCGGTGAAGGGGCACGTGCGCGCGGGGGTGGGCGTCGCGCTGCTCTCACGGCACGCGGTCGAGGGCGATCTCGCGCAGGGGCGCCTCGTTGAGGTCGAGCACCCGAAGACGCCCTTGCGCACGGTGCTCTCGCTCGTGCACCGCGGCGTCGAGCTG
>CAISKJ010001094.1 GCA_903885885.1 uncultured delta proteobacterium | reverse complement strand
GCGGCGCGGCGGGGGCGTCGGCTGCGCCTCCCCCCGTTGCCGGGGCCGCGACGCGCGCGGCGGGGCCCGGGGCGGGTTGGGCGAGCAGGGGCGACGCGCGGAGCGAGAGGTCCATGCGCCACGGAGACGGGGCCGCGAACTCGCCGTGGAGGGCGAGCGAGGCGGGGGCGGCCTCGGCGGCGGGGTCACCCGCGAGTCCGCGCGTCAGCGAGAGGAGCACCAGTGCGGTCGAAGCGATCATCGGGACGGGAACCTCCGTAGTCGGTCGGCGCGCGCGTTACGCCGCGCGCAAGGATTCACAGGGGAACGGTGATGCGTCCCAGGGCCGGGTCGGCGCCAGGTTCGGTGGTGGTGCCCGCTCGCGTGTGGCAGGCGTTGCAGTCGCCGTGAGGCACCTCGGAGCCCATCTCGTTGATGAGGCCCGTGGGCCCGATCACGCGGGCCGAGCGGAGCGGAAACGCCAGCGCAGCGCTGGTACCGAAGTTACCCGTACGACCCACGCGGAGGCGCAGCATGGTGCCGTCGGCGTCGACGAGCTCGACGTAGGCCGTACCCGTGGGGTTGGGCGCCAGCCCCGTGAAGCCGTAGCAGTTGTCGACCTCGTGGAGCGCGTAGTAGGCCGTGCCGCCGATGACATGGAAGGGCTCGGGGTCGAGCGGATCCGTGCGACGGGTGTGGCACGCGAGGCAAGCCTGACCGGGGTCCATCGACGAACTGGCCCGCGAAGCGGGGTTCCAGGTGGCGCCCGAGACGCACGACGTGTCGGTCCCCTCGGGAGGCATCCACGGGGGCGGCGCGGCGTCGTCGGGCGGCGCCGCGTCGTCGGGCGTCGCGCCGTCGGGGGTGGCGCTACCGCCCGCGTCGTTCACCACGGGGCGCGCGAGCACGGTCGAGGACACCTCGCTGCCGCACGCGGCGGCGGCGGCCGAGAGCGTCAGGAGCAACAGCAGGCGAGCGGTCGTGGTGGTCATCATAAAAACGACTCGAAGTGAAGTGTAGAGGGGATTGGCCTCGTGCCGCTCAGCGGCCCTGGTTGGGGGCGATCACACGGCCCGGCGCGCCTTCGGCGCCCTCGCGCGTGTGGCAGCCGTTGCAGTCTCCCGACGGGGGGTTGTCCATCTGCGCGAAGTGTCCGCTCGGCGAGATGATTCGCACGCGCCGCAGGGGGTACCGAAACGTGTGGGTGGTGTAGAAATTCCCCGACGCGTTGGGCTCGATGACGAAGGGCTGGTTCGTCTGGTCGACGACCTCGACCCAGGTCTTCTGCCCCGACACGGGATCGCCCGCGTTGCCGAAGCAGTCGTTCTCTTCGTGGCGCGCGTTGAAGATCGTGCCGGCCACGGAGAACACGGGCCCGCGACGGCGCTCGGTGTGGCACTCGATGCAAGCACGGCCAGGGTGCATGAAGTTGTCGCCGTGGTCGCCGCGCGTCCAGTACGTGCCCGACGCGCACAGCGGGCCGCCGCCGGGGATCACCGCCGGAGGCTCCGACGCACAGCCCGCCGCGAGCACCGCGACGGCCGCCGCGAGGGTGCGCGCGCTCATCGGCGCCTCGCGCGCAGCGTGAGGGCCAGCGCGGCGAGCGCCCCGAGGGCCCAGAGATCCGCCCCCCCACCCGCGCGACCGGGCGCGACCGAGCACTTGCCGTAGGCCTCGGAGAGGGCGGGATCACGCGCCACCAGCGTGTCGCCGGTCGGCTCGGGGAGGTCGTCGAGGACCGCCGCGTCGGTCGCGGCGCCCGTGTCGGCCGGGGGCGCCGCGTCGACGGGCGCGCCGCCATCGACGGGGGTCGCCCGCGACGGTGACGGCGAGCGTGGCGAGCGCCCAGGCGTCGCCCGTGCGCAGCGAACCGTTGGTGGCGTTGCCCGTGGCGTACACCGTGAACGCGCCCGGCGCCGCAGGGGCCACCACGTCGAAGAGAATGGTGAGCGGGCCCCCCGCGGCGCGCGCGAGCCGGAGGTTCTGCACGAGGTCGACGCCGTTGATGCGCGTGCCCTGCTGCATGGCGTTGACGGCGATGGAGGCGCCGGGCGCCGTGATGTCGCAGCCGCCGCCCACGAAGCCCGCGAGCGTGCTGTTGAGCGTGAGGGTGTAGGTGCTCCGCGCGCCGGGCATCACCGTCGCGGGGCCCATGAGGCTCGCCGTCGCGCCGGGCGTGGCGCCGTGACACGTCGTGGCCGTTCCGCAGCCCGTTTGAGAGCGGCCGACGATGCGGCCGTCGGGGTTGGCCAGGGCCGTCGTGGCCAGGAGGGCGAAGGCCAGACCCGCGGACGAGGCCGCGAGGGACAGAGTCGGTCTCACAGAGGTCAAGTGCGGTGCTCCGAGGGAGGAGAGTGCGCGCGTTCCGCTCAAGATCTGCATGAAGATCCGCTCAGGCGGCAACTCCGTGCAGCGCGTTGCGCACACAGCTGAATATCCTCAACGGAAGCAAGACTTCGTTGAAAAATAGCAACGCTCACCTCGGCAACTGTGCCCGCCGGGGGCGCGCGCCCGATGGGCGCTTGACTTGGGTGCGGCGGGGCGGGTTTGCTCCGCGGCTCCGATGAGCACCTACGACGTGATTGTGATTGGCAGCGGCCCGGGCGGCGAAGGCGCCGCGATGAAGGCCGCCAAGGAGGGGCGTTCGGTCGCCGTGGTCGAGCGCTACCACGTGGTCGGCGGCGGCTGCACGCACTGGGGCACCATCCCTTCGAAGGCCCTGCGGCACACCATCACCACGCTGGCCGATTTTCGCGCGAACCCCTTGTTTCAAGCGCAGCTCGAGAACTACCAGGTGCGCCTGCCGGACCTGTTGCGCGCCGCCGAGGGGGTGATCCGCCGCCAGGTGTCGCTGCGCCACGGCTTCTACGAGCGCAACCGCGTGCGCGTGCTGCACGGCACGGCGCGCTTCGTCGACGCGAACAGCATCGACGTCGAGGGCGCCAACGGCGGCCGCGAGCGCCTCCACGGCCGCGCCTTCGTGGTGGCCACGGGCGCGCGGCCCTACCACCCGCCCGACGTCGACTTCTCGCACCCGCGCATCCGCGACAGCGACACGCTGCTCAAGCTCGATTTCACGCCCTCGTCGATCACCATCTACGGCGCCGGCGTGATCGGCTGCGAGTACGCCTCGATGCTCCGGGTCATGGGCATGAAGGTCATGCTCATCAACACCCGCGACAAGCTGCTGTCGTCGCTCGACGACGAGATCATCGACGCCCTCGCCTACCACCTCCGCGACCAGGGCTGCCTCATCCGCCACAACGAGGAGTATGAGCGCGTCGAGGCCGACGACGAGGGCGTCGTGCTGCACATGAAGAGCGGCAAGAAGATGCGCAGCGACGTGCTCCTCTGGGCCAACGGGCGCACCGGCAACACGCAGGACATGGGCCTCGAGGCCCTCGGCGTGCGCCTCGACGCGCGCGGCCAGATCAAGGTGAACGACAGCTACCAGACCGAGCTCCCCCACGTGTACGCCGTGGGCGACGTGATCGGGCCGCCGAGCCTCGCGAGCGCCGCGTACGACCAGGGCCGCTTCGTGGCCACGCACATCGCCACGGGGAGCTGCGACACGCGCCTCGCGCGCGACATCCCGACGGGCATCTACACCTCGCCGGAGATCAGCTCCCTCGGCCGCACGGAGCGCGAGCTCACCGAGGCGAAGGTGCCCTACGAGGTGGGCCACGCGCTCTTCCGCTCCCTCGCCCGCGCGCAGATCACCGGGCAGACCGTGGGCATGCTGAAGCTCCTGTTTCACCGCGAGTCCCACGAGGTGCTCGGGATCCACTGCTTCGGCTATCAGGCCAGCGAGATCATTCACATCGGCCAGGCCGTGATGTCGCAGCCGGCGCCCCACAACACCATTCACTACTTCATCAACACCACGTTCAACTACCCCACGATGGCCGAGGCGTACCGCGTCGCGGCCCTCAACGGTCTGAACCGCCTGTGCTGACCACATTGCGCTTCCGCGCGTAGCCCGCGACGGTACGATGGCGCGCGCTCACTGCGCGCTCTCCCCCTCTCTGCGAGGCTTCGAATCCCTCTATGGCTGGCGACGTTCTGCCCGAGGTCGGCTACGCGTTCACCGCGGGGCCCTTCAACCCAACGAACGCCACCGTGGTGCACGTGCACCACCGCGAGGCGATGAGCGAGCTCTACGAGTGCGCGGTGATCCTCGCGGCCTCGCTCGCCCTCGCGCCCGACGGCGCCGTGACCGCGCCCGCCTCGCTCGAGATCACCCGGCAGCCCCTCACCCGCGGCGTGCGCGGCGTCGTGCGCCGCGTCGAAGACCTCGGCACCGCGGGCCGCTACCGCTTCGTGCGCCTCTTCGTCGTCCCCTCGCTGTGGACGCTTTCGAAGCGCACCGACTCGCGCATCTTTCAAGACAAGAAGACCGTCGAGATCGTGCAAGACGTGCTGCGCGACGCGGGCGTGTACCAGGGCGCCGGCGGGCTCCAGATCGACGGCGGGCTCTTCGCGCCGCCCCCGCGCGAATACTGCGTGCAGCACCACGAGACCGACCTCGCGTTCGTGCGGCGCCTGCTCGAAGACGAGGGCATCCCCTTCTACTTCAAGCACGACGACGCGGGCGGCGAGACGCTGGTGCTCTGCGAAGACGCGCACGCGTGGCCCCCCGCCCCCACGCTCGACGGCGGCCCCACGCAGGTCGTCGACGAGAACATGGCCACCGCCGACAGCGAGACCCTCCACTGGTTCGACCTCCGCCGCGAGGCGCAGACCACCAGGGTGACGCTGCGCGACTACGATTTTACGCGCCCCCGCGCGGTGCAAGACATGACCCCCGCGCAGGGCGACGGCGTGCGCGCGGTGTACGAGTACCCCACGCGCGCCACGATCACGAACTACAACGAAGGCGGCCACGTTTACACCGCGCACAACAGCGCGCGCCTCGCGCGGGTGCGCCTCGAGGAGCACGCCACGCGCGAGTGGAGCGGCGCCGGCGAGGGCAATGTCTCGGGCGTCGCGCCGGGCATGAGCGTGCAGGTGCACGGGCACGTGCACCCCGACTTCGACAAGAGGTACCTGGTGACCGCGGCGGAGCACGTGGGCCACGCGTGGTCGGCCACGACCGAGGACGTGAGCCTCGGGCCGAAGATCATGCAGATGCTCCAGATGCTCGACGCCGAGCTGCTCTCGGTGGAGCCCTCGACGGGCGCGCTCAAGGAGCGGTACCGCAACCGCTTCGCGGTGAACCGCCTCGAGGGCATCGCGACGGCGTGCGCGTTTCGGCCCGCGCGCATCACGCCGCGGCCCGTCGTCGAGGGGCCGCAGACGGCGCGCGTCGTGGGCCCGCCCGGCGAGGAGATTCACACGGACTTCTATGGCCGCGTGAAGGTGCAGTTTCACTGGGACCGCGTGGGGCAAGAGAACGAGCGGAGCTCGTGCTGGATCCGCGTGGCGCAGACGTGGGCCGCGGCGGGCTGGGGCACGATGTTCATTCCGCGCATCGGGATGGAGGTGGTGGTCAACTACCTCGAGGGCGACCCCGATCGGCCCCTCGTGACGGGCTGCGTCTACAACGGCGAGAACCACCCGCCGTACGAGCTCCCGAAGGAGAAGACCAAGAGCACGATCAAGACGAACAGCTCGCCCACGAGCGGCGGCTACAACGAGCTGCGCTTCGAAGACCTGCGCGGCAAGGAGCAGGTGTACCTGCAGGCCGAGCGCAACCACGACGTGCTCGTGAAGCGCGACCAGACCATCACCGTGGGCGGCAACCGCACGAAGACCGTGGCGGGCCACGAGTTCATCAGCGTGCGAAAGAACCGCACGAGCACCGTCACCCAGAACGACAAGCTCGTGGTGACGCAGAACCACGACATCGAGGTGCACGGCGACACCGGGTTCACCACCGACGTGGACCACGTGTACCGCCTCGAGGCGCACGACAAGATCGTGCTCAAATGCGGCGACAGCACGATCGTGATGACGCCCGGCGGCGTGTGGATCAACGGCACCGTCGTGAAGCTCAACTGCAGTGACAAGCCGCCGACGTGACGCCGGCGCCCGCGACCGTCGTCGAGGCCGGGAAGCCCCACGAAGACCCCACCGGGAAGACCCTCACCATCGGGGGCCGCTATCAGGTGCGCCGCGTGCTCGGCGCCGGCGGCATGGGCGTGGTGTACGAGGCTCGTCACACGTGGACGGGGCGCCTCGTGGCCGTGAAGGTGCTCGCCGCCGAGCGCGTGAACGAGAAGGGCTTCGACCAGCGCTTCGCCCGTGAGGCGCGGGCCACCGCGCGGGTGCGCCACCGCAACGTGGTCGACGTGCTCGACTCGGGCTGCGACCCCGACGCGGGCGGCTTCTACATCGTGCAGGAGCGCCTCGAGGGCGAGGACCTCCGCGCCCGCCTCGCGCGCGTCGGGCCCCTGAGCCCCGACGACGCCGTGGCCCTCATGGCGGCCGTCGCCGACGGCCTCGCGGCGGCGCACGCCCACCAGATCGTGCACCGCGACGTGAAGCCCGCGAACATCTTTCTCGCGACGGGCGCCGACGGCGTCGAGGTGCCGAAGCTCATCGATTTCGGCGTGTCGAAGCTCCTCGACGAGCCCGCGTCGGTCGACACGACCACGGGGCAGCTCCTGGGCACGCCGCGCTACATGGCGCCCGAGCAGCTGCGCGGCGAGCGCGACATCGACGCGCGCGCCGACGTGTTGGCCGCGGGCGCGGTGCTCTACGAGCTCCTCGCGGGGCGCCCGGCCTTCGAAGCGAGCAACCACAACCTCCTGGTGTTCGAAGTGCTCTCGGGCGCCCCCGTCGCGCCCATCGCAGGCGTGCCCGACGGCCTCTTCGCCGTCGTGCAGCGCGCCCTCGCCCGCGACCGCGCCGAGCGCTACGCCACGATGCGCGACTTTCACGACGCCCTCGTCGCCTGGCGCAGCGGCCCCTCGCGGCCGCGCCCCCGTCGCACGCGCGTCGCCCTCGTCACCGCCGTGGCGCTCACGCTCGCGCTCGGGGCCCTCGTC
>CAISKJ010001093.1 GCA_903885885.1 uncultured delta proteobacterium | reverse complement strand
GGCACGCTCACCCTCGACGACGACCCCGGCGAGCGTGCGGCCTTCACCGAGCGCCTGCTGGCCCTCGAGTCAGGCCCCGTCGCGGCCCAGCTCTCGACCGAGCTCGCGCGCCTTCGCGAAGAGCTCGGCGACGACGCGGGCGTGGAGCGCGCCCTCGAGGCCGGGTTCCGCGCGGTGCCCACCGACGCGGCGCTGCGCGACCGCCTCGCGGCCCGCTACGAGGCGCGCCACGACTGGTCGTCGCTCGCCGCGCTGCGCGAGCTCGACGCCGCCCACCGCACCGAGCCCGCAGCGCGCGCGGCGGGTCTGCGCGATGCGGCGGCGATCCGTCGCGATCAGCTCGGCCAGCACGCCGAGGCCGCCGCGCTTCTGCAGCGCGCGCGACGCGACCTTCCGGGCGACCTCGACCTCCTCGACGAGTGCGTGCAGAGCCTCGTGACGCTCGGCCGCCACGCCGAGGCCGTGGCCGAGATCTCCACGGCGCTCGAGGGCAGCGAGCGCGCCGTCGACCTCCTGCGCCTCCGCGCGAGCGTGCGGGTGCAGGGCGGTGACGAAGCGGGCGCCCTCGACGACCTCGAGGCCGCGCTCGCGCAGGGCGGCGGCGCCCCCGTCGCGATCGACCTCGCGGCGGCCCTCGACCGCGCGCGCCTCGAGGCGGCCGACGCGGGCGACGCCGACACCGAGCGCACGCTCACGATGCGCCTCATCGCGGTGCTCCCCGAGGCCGGCGACGCGGCGCGCGGCGACGCGCTCCTCGCCGAGTGGGCGGAGCGCTACCCCAACGACGTCGAGGTGCTCCGTCGCCTCGCCGAGCAGCACGGCGCGGCCGAGCGGTGGGACGACGCGGCGGTCATGTACGCCCGCCTCGTCGAGCTCCTCGAAGGCGACGCGGCCGTCGCAGCGGCCCTGCGCCTCGCCGACACGTGCGCGCTGGCCGGTCGGCCCGACGACGCCCTCGACGGGCTCACCCTCGCCTACGCGGCGAACCGCGCGAGCGCCCCGCTCCGCGAGCGCCTGCGCGCCCTCCACGGCACGCGCGGGGCCTCTCGCGAGGTGGCCGCGCTGTGGCTCGACGAAGCCGACGCGACCGACGACGACGCCGCCCGCTTCGAGGCGCTCAAGAAGGCCGGCGAGGCCTGGCTCGAGGCCACCGGCGACGCGGCGCAGGCCGTGGCGGCGCTCGAGCGCGCCCTCGCGATCAAGCCCACCGACCACGATGTGACGGTGCTCCTCGCCGACGCATACACGGTGAGCGAACGCCTCGAAGACGCGTCGCGCGTGCTCGAGGAATCGATCGCCACGCACAAGGGCAAGCGCTCCAAGGAGCTCGCGGTGCTCCAGCAGCGCATGGGTCGCCTCGCGTACGCCGCCGGCGATCACAACATCGAGATGGCCTGGCTCAACGCCGCGCTCGACACCGACATGCAGAACGGCCAGATCGCCGCCGAGCTGGCCGACGTGTCGATGGAGCTCGGCAACCACGAGGTCGCCCTCAAGGCGCTGCGCGCCGTCACCCTCATGAAGAACCCGGCGCCCATGAGCCGCGCGCAAGCCTTCCTCAAGCAGGGCGTCATCGCGTCGTCGCAGGGCGACGCCAAGAAGGCCGTGTTCCTCGCGCGCAAGGCCCTCTCCGAAGACCCCACCCTCGAAGACGCGCAGCGCTTCCTCGCGCAGGTCGTCGCCGAGTAGCCGCGCGCCCGCGCCCCCTCACCCGTCGCTCACACCACATCGCCTACGAGGTACCGCCCATGCGCGAAGCGCCGCTCACCCGCAGCTTCTGGGCTTGGGGCTGGGAGCAACGGCTCCCCGACGAGGCCGCGCGCCGCACGCTCGCCGAACAGGTCGGCGGGCTCCTCGGCGCCGACGACCTCAGCCCGCGACCGCTCCCGTCCATCGCCGACGCGCGCCTGCCCGCGCCGCGCATCGCGCCGCCTGCGCCCCTCGCCGACTTCGTCTCCGACGACCGCGTCGCGCGCATCCACCACACCTACGGGCGCGCCTACCGCGACGTACTCCGTGGATTCTATTGCGATTTCAGCCCCGCGCCGGACCTCGTGGCGCTCCCCCGCGACGAGTCCGACGTCGCGCGCGCGCTGGCGTGGTGCGCGGCCGAGGGCGTCGCGGTCGTGCCCTACGGCGGCGGCACGAGCGTCGTCGGGGGCGTCGAGCACGGCGCACACGGTCGCCATCGCGCGACGCTCTCGCTCGACCTCGCGCGCCTCGACGGGCTCATCGAGCTCGACGAGACCGCTCGCGTCGCGTGCATCGAGGCCGGCGCCACGGGTCCGCGCGTCGAGGCGCTCCTGGGCGCGCGCGGGCTCACGCTCCGACACTTCCCGCAGTCGTTCGAGTTCTCCACGCTCGGCGGGTGGATCGCCACGCGCGCGGGCGGCCACTTCGCGACGCTCTACACGCACATCGACGACCTCACCGAGGCCGTTCGCATGGTCACCCCCGCGGGCGTCTACGAGACGCCGCGCGTGCCCGCTTCGGGCGCAGGTCCCGACGCAAACCGCCTCGTGCTGGGCTCCGAGGGCGCCCTCGGCGTCATCACCCGCGCGTGGATGCGCGTGCAGCCGCGGCCCGTCTGGCGCCTCTCGGCGAGCGCCCTCTTCGACCGCTTCGACGACGCCGTAGAGGCCGCGCGCGCCGTGGCGCAGTCGGGGCTGCACCCGGCCAACTGTCGCCTCCTCGACGCCGCCGAGGCCATGCTCAACGGCGTGTTCGCGGGCGACGGGGGCGCGGTGCTCCTCCTCGGCTTCGAGTCGTACGACCACGCGCCCGACGCCTCCATCGCGCGCGCGCTCGCCATCTGCGCGGCGCACGGCGGCGCCTCGCCCGACGGCGTCACCCGCCGCGAGGCCACGTCGGCCTCGCAGCGCGAGGGCATGTCGCAGCGGTGGCGCGACGCCTTCCTCGGCGCGCCCTACCTTCAGAGCGCGCTCGTGTCGGTGGGCGTCTTGGCCGACACCTTCGAGACGGCGTGCACGTGGTCGCGCTTCGGCGCGCTGCACCGCGACGTGGTCGCCTCGGTGACGCAGGCCCTCGCGACCCACTGCGGCGGCGGGCGCGTGACGTGCCGCTTCACGCACGTGTACCCCGACGGCGTGGCGCCCTACTACACCTTCCTCGGCCGCGCGCGGGCGGGCGACGAGCTCGCGCAGTGGGCCGCGGTGAAGGCCGCCGCGAGCGAGGCCCTCGCGCGCAACGGCGCCACCATCACGCACCATCACGCGGTGGGGCGAACGCACCGGCCCTGGTACGACCGCGAGCGCCCCGACCTCTTCGCGGCGTCGCTCACGGCCGTCAAGCGCACCCTCGACCCCGCCGCGGTGATGAACCCCGGCGTGCTCGTCGACGCGTAGCGCGCTCAGCGCAGCTTGAGGCGCTTCGCGAGCTCGACGGCGCCCGCGTGCGAGGGCGCGAGGCGCAGCGCGTTCTCGACGGCGCCGCGCGCGCTGGCCATGCGCCCCGCGAGGAGAAACACGCGCCCCTGGAGCGCGAACGCGTCGGCCGAATGCGGGTCGAGCTGCGTGGCGCGGCGCGCGTACTCGGCCGCGCGCGGCAGGTCGATGAGGC
>CAISKJ010001092.1 GCA_903885885.1 uncultured delta proteobacterium | reverse complement strand
CGGCCCGCGGCGGTCTCGGGGGTGGGCGCGTCGGGCGCCGGCGCGGCGGTGAGCATCGCGAAGGACACGAGGTCGAAGAGGTCGGCCTCGGACATCTCGGGGTCGGGCACGCCGTCGCGGTCGGTGGTGGGCTCGTCGGGCGCGGCCACCTGGGCCTGCACGGCGCGGGCGGTGCTCTCGACGCTCGCGACGGCCTGACGCGCGTGCGCGAGGTCCGCCGCGCTCGGCACCGGGAGCCGGGCCTTCATCGCGTCGGAGAGCGGGTTCGTGGTGATGCCCAGGTGGTTGAAGATCGGGCCGCGGATGAAGCCCTCGATGGACACCGTCTGCGATTTGCGACCGAAGCGCCCCACGAAGCCGCGGTCGTAGTTGGCGCGGCCCGACACGCCGTCGCCGTTGCGGTCGTCGGGGTCGGCGCGCGCGAGGATCTCCGCGTCGGGGATCTCGGCGAGGAGCCCCACGCCGAAGAAGGGGATGGCCTTGCGCGTGGCGCTGACGTTGGTCTGCGCGGGGCTGGCCTCGCGCCCGGTCGCGAGCGAATACTGATCCTGCACGCCGTTGACGCCCGTGGGGGTGAACGATCCGTCGGCGAGGCGCTGGCCCACGAGGAGGAAGTTGCGGTAGCGCGCCCCGCCGCCGCCCGTGACGGGCCGCTCGTGGCAGTCGCCGCACGACGACACGTTGAAGGTGGGCCCGAGGCCGAGCGCGGGCGTGAAGCGTCGCCGGGCCACGGCGAGGCCGCGCTCGAAGGTGGCGTGCTGCGCGGCGGTGGCGCTCGGGCGCACGGCGCCCATGGCGGCGAAGATGTCTTGCGGCACCGTGGGGGCGGGCTCGGGGCCGGGGCACCCCGCGAGGAGGGTGACGCAGGGGAGGAGCCACGAGCGATGCGTGCGAGCTGCCATTGGGGTGTTCACTCCGTGGAGAGAAGGGCGCGCGTGATGGCCACGCCGACGAAGGGCCCCGACGCGCTGCCGAGGCTCCCGCCGACGGCGGTCACGCGGCCGGCGGAGTCGCCGAACACAGAATGCAGATCGAGTGCCGTGGGCGCGCGCTCTTCCACGGGCGTGAGCGTGGCGAGGTCGATGCGGAGCACCGCGCCGTTGACGCCCACCACGTGGGCCGCGTCGGGCGTGCGCATCCACACGCCGTTGAGGCCCGGCAGCGGGTCGAGGGAGCGGGGCGTCCACGTGTGCCCGTCCCACCGCGTGACGAGCGCGTTGCCGCGCCCGCCCACCGCGAGAATGTGGTTCGCGTCGGTGCCCCACAGCGACACCAGGTCGCCGCTCACGCCCGCGAGCTCCTCGCGCCACGCGCTCCCCGCGCGATGCAGCACCACGCCGCGCTGACCGACCACGTACACGTTGTCGGCGCCGGTGCCCCACACTTTATAAAACGCGCTCACCCCGGCGCGCGCGATGGCCGGCGGCGCGACCGACGCCCACGTCGCGCCGTCGTAGTGCAAGAGCACCGGGCTCGCCTCGGCGTTGCCCGAGCCGCCCACCGCCCAGAGGTCGTTGGGGGCCGCGCCCCACACGCCCCACAGGGGCTCGCGCGTCGGCGTTGCCTGGGCGATCCACGCGGCGCCGTTCCAGTGGAGCACGGCGCCCTGGTCGCCCACGGCGGTGAGGTCTCCGCGGCCGAAGCCGTAGATCCAGTGCAGGCGCGGGGGCGCCACGCCGAGCGCGAGGCGCGACCACTGGCGCCCGTCGAAGTGCATCACGAGGCCGTCGGTCTGGTTGCCGCCGACGGCGTAGAGGTCGTCGCCCGCGGGGCCCCACACGTTGAGGAGCCAACCCCCCGACGAGGCGTCGAAGGCGCGCGTCCACGCGGGCGCAGCGGGCGTCGGCGGGTCGCTGCAGCCGAGCAGTGTGAGGGCGAAGGCAGCGGCGAGGCGTCGGGGCGTGCGGGCCATCGCGCGCGACGAAGCAAGACCTTCGCCCGCGCCCTGTGGGGCGAGCGCGTGCGCCGCGCGCACGACGGGGCGCGACCGATGTGCGAGCGCTGCCGGAATTGCGCGCGAAGTCGACTATGCTCCGCGCCCATGACGGAGCAGGGGAGTGATCTCGCGGGCAAGGTGGTGCTGGTCACGGGCGCCAACACGGGCATCGGTCGCGTGTCGGCGGAGACGCTCGCGCGCCGCGGCGCGAAGGTGTTTCTCGCGTGTCGGTCGGAAGAGAAGACGCGCCCCGTGCTCGAGGGCATCCGCGCGGCGGGCGGCGCTGCGGAGTTTCTCGCGCTCGACCTCGCCGACCTCGCGTCGGTGCGCCGCGCCGCCGAGGCCTTTCTCGCGACGGGCGAACCGCTCCACGTGCTGCTCAACAACGCGGGCCTCGCGGGCCTGCAGGGCCTCACGCGCGACGGCTTCGAGGTGGCCTTCGGCACCAACCACCTGGGGCACTTTCTGCTCACGATGCTGCTGCTCCCGCGGCTGCGCGCGACGGCCCCGGCGCGCATCGTCAACGTGGCGAGCACGGCGCACTACGACGCGAAGGGCATCGACTTCGAGGCGCTGCGACAGCCCGCGACGAAGCTCGGCGCGATGGCCGAGTACCGCGTGAGCAAGCTGTGCAACGTGCTCTTCACGAAGGAGCTCGCGCGCGGCAAGGCGGGCCCCGGCGTGCACAGCTACGCGCTGCACCCGGGTGTGGTCGCGTCGGACGTGTGGCGCGAGGTTCCGCGCCTCGTGCGCCCGCTGGTGACGCTGTTCATGGACAGCAACGAGAAGGGCGCGCGCACCTCGCTGTGGTGCGCCACCGCGCCCGAGGTGGCCGACCACGACGGGCGCTACTACGACAAGTGCGCCGAGAAGCGGCCCTCGCGCCTCGCCGACGACGCCGACCTCGCGCGCACGCTCTGGGAGAAGAGCCTCGCGTGGACGGGGCTCGCCCCCGCGTAGCGGCCGTTACTTCATCTTCCAGAGGAGCCACGCGAGCGCGAAGGCCACCGCCGCCACCGCGAGCGCCACGCCGGGGAACGCGATCGCCGCCGGCACCGCCACGATCACCAGCAGCACCGTGAGCACCGCGCGGTCGCTCCATCGCAGCGCCGACTCCTGCGCGAGGAGCCCCCGCACCTCGGCCAGCTGATCGCGGAACGACTTGTTCGCCGGGTCGCGCGCGCACGACTCCGCCAGCAGCCGCGCGGCCTCGTCGTTGGCCTTGCG
>CAISKJ010001091.1 GCA_903885885.1 uncultured delta proteobacterium | reverse complement strand
GAACCCGAACGGTAGCCCTGGTTCGCATAGAAGCCGTCTTGTCGGTAGTCGGACACCCAGCGGTCGCCGTTGTACATGGCGATGTGCCCGTGGGGGTTGCCCGGCACGGCTTGAAACACGGCCACGTCGCCGCGCTGCGGGGTGTATCCGGGCGAGCGGTGATCGGCCACCGAGGTGAAGCCCGCGCGCTCCAGGTTGGGGCCGTAATCCTTCGCGCTGAGCGTGCTCCCGGGGGAGCCGCCGCCCGCCTGTATCGCCTCGCGCACGCTGCGCAGGCAGTGCCCCTGCGAGCGCGCGGCGGCGTTGGCGTCGAGGCGCGCCACGGCCCGATCGACGTCGATGGCGCGATGCGCGGCCGGGGCCGCCGCGGGCGTCGCCGCGGGGCGCGCGGAGGCCTGCGCGTGCGTGGTCGCCGTGGTGCGAGGCGTGCGGGCCTGACGCATGCGCTCGGCGCGAGCCTCGGCCTTGCGGCGCGCGCACTCCTCGCAGAAGGCCACGCCCGACTTCGCAGCGGCCTGGAGCACCGCGCCCTGCGGGTGCGTGCCGATGAGCACCGTCGCCTCGCCCGACACCACCACGCCGCCGTGCTGCGTCGGGTCGCCGATGCGCGCGGCCATCTTCTGCCCGATGAGCACGTTGGGCGCGCCCATGGCGATGGTGTCGGGCGGCGCGTTGCAGGTGGCCTTGTCGCCCACGCGCGCGGCGGGCTTGTTGCCGATGAGCACCGACCCAAACCCCGAGATGATCGGGCCGCCGACGTGCGGCGTCGGCCCCGGGTTGACCATCGGGCAGGTGTGGTTGTCTCCGATGCGTGACGCGGGTGGCATTGAGGGCGGCGCGATCGCACCACGGGTGCCGCGCGCGCGTCAATGGCGGCGCACGACGCTTGACGGGGCGCGCCGCGGGGCGTTCCCATCGCGCCCGTGTTCGTGATCCGTGACGCGCAGTTTGCTGCTCTCGCCGACGCCCGCCGCGAAGACTTCGTGCGCGAAATGATGGACCGCCTGCGCGACCTCCACGACGAGGCCGCGGCGTTGGAGGCCGGCGCCCTGCGCGCGCTCGTGGTCGAGGGCACCGCGGCGGCCGAGGGCTACGGCCTCTTCGCCGACGACGACATCGCGCCCTTTCTCTCGTGCCGGGTGCTCTACGGCCCGGAGTTTCCCGCCGGCGACGACGACGACTGGGCGCGCGAGATCCTCGACGATACGACCCTTGACGCCGACGACAAGGCGCTGCGCCTCGAGGGCCAGGTCGCCCTGATCGCCTCCGCCGCCGACACGGCCGACTGACCTACCCAACACCCCTACGATCACCCCACCGACGACGTTCGACGGAGCCGCGCGCGATGTACGACGAGCCTCAGTATTTCACCCTCAAGATCGGCGTCTGCTTCTGCCGCTGCGACGTGCGGGTGAACGACATCCCGCTCTTCACCTACGACGTCTCGGGCTCGCGCATCGACGTCGAGCTCCCGCTCAATCAGCATGTTTTTACGGGCGAAAACATGCTCTCGTTCCGCCTCTTGCCCGCGCAGGCGTCGGACCAGGCGCCCTCCTACGGCCTCGACAACGGCCACGTCGAGTGCTCCGTCGAGCTCCTTCGCCGACCGTACGGCCGCGAGACGGGCGAGCGCACCGTGCTCGCCAGCATGGTGTACCGCGGCGGCGTCGATCCCTTCGCCGCGAGCTCCCTCGAGGGCCCCGGCGTGTCGCCGTTGCAGACGGCCTTCGAAGCGCGCGAGCACGCGATGGCCGCCCGCACCGTGCAGCTCGTCACCGACTTCCCCGAGTGGCGCTGGGTGCGCGCGCCCGCGATCGAGCCGTCGCCGGTGGTGATCCGCGAGCTCCTCACCGAGCATCAGCGCTTCTGGACGGCGCTGCGCAACAAAGACGTCGCCGAGCTGCGGAGCCTCATGGCCGCGGGCGCGCGCGAGATGCAGTCGGCCTACTACCTCCGCGACCTCGACGACGCGCACCGCGTGATCGGCGTCGAGGCCCTCTTGCGCAACCCCGAGGCCTCGCTCAAGCCCATGCCCACCGACCTCAAGCTCGAGGTCTTCGCCAACGGCCGCATGGCGCGCCTCGTCGACGCGACGGGCGACAGCCCGATCTACTTTCACGAGGCCGACAGCGGGCTCGACGCCTACCTCGGCGCGTGGTTCTGCCGCGGCGCCACGGGCGCGTGGATGATGATCCGCTGAGCGTACGCCGACCCGCTCAGGCGGGCTTCGCGCTGCCGTCGCCGAGCACGTTGCGGTCGTAGTTGCGGCGAAACACCGCGAGCGCGATGGCGCCCACGCCCACCGCGAACCACAGCGTGGCGAAGCGCACGAGCAGCACCGCGCACGCCGCCGCCTCGCGGGGCATCGTGGGCTCGCCGAGCTGCAGGAGCAGCGTCTCCATCGTGGCCTCGGTGCCGCCCACGCCGCCCGGGAGCATCATCACGGCGCCCGCGATGGTGGCCACCGCGTAGGTGAAGAACGACACGGCGATGGAGACCGGGTGCTCGAGCCCGCGGAGAATGATCCACAGCCCCACGCACTCGAAGCCCCACGCCACGAGCGACAGAATCGTCGGGATCACCAGCGCCGACGGCCCCGCGAGGAGGCGCAGCGCGGCGTAGGCCTCGCGGGCGCGGGGCGCGAGCTTCTTGCCCAGCGGGAGGCGCTCGGCCACCGTGATCACCGCCTCGCCGAGCGAGGGCACGAAGATAAACACCAGCAGCACGCCCACCATCACCGAGGCCATCACCGCGGGCCAGCGGCCGCCCTCGAACCAGAAGCTACCCGCCACCGCGATCATGATGAGGGCGATGAGGTCGGTGAGCCGATCGGCCACCACGACGGGCGCGGTGCGCACGATCGATACGCCGCGCGCGCTCGCGAGCAGGGCGCTCTTGAACACCTCGCCGGCCTTGGCGGGCGTGATCGACATGGCGAAGCCCGCGAGAAACACCACGAGGCTCTCGACCCACGGCACGTTCTCGACGCGCAATCGCAAGAGGTAATACTGCCACTTGAGAAAGCGCAGCCCGTAGTTGCCCGCGGCGAGCGTGAGGGCCGCGGCGAAGGTCCACCACGAGAAGTGCGACAGCGCCGCGCGCAGCTTGCCCACGTCGTTGAGGAGTACGAACGCCGCGTACACGAAGACCACGAGCATCGTGACGGCGAGGATCCTGCGTGCGTTCATCGCTTCGGGGCTCTCGGCTGCGAGGGGTGCGTCGCCCGCTTGCGGAGCGAGTACGCGAGGAGTGCGACCACGGCGACGATCACCACCACCACCGTGGGCCCCCGCGGCAGCGCGATGAGGCCCCGTTGCAGCGTGTTCGGCGGGGGGCGCTCGTACACCACGCGCTGCCAGCCCGCAAGCAGTGTGGCGAGGGCGGCGGCCACGTTACTCGTCGGAGCGCAGCCCGTGCTTGCGAAACAGGTCGCGCAGGTAGTGGCGCTCGATGCCCGCGAGCGCGGCGGCGCGCGACAGGTTGTTGCCCGTACGCTGCAAGAGCCTTTGCAGATAGGCTTTTTCAAACTCGTCGATGAGCGTGCGCTTGGCCTCTTTGAAGGGCGCGATGGGGTCGTTGGGCGACGGCGCCGCGGGGGCCACGGGCGCCACGAGGGCCGGGGCCCGCACGCGCTCGCCCGACAGCATGCGTTCGAAGGCGAGGTCGGCGTTGGTGATCACGGCCCCTTCGGCCATCATCGCGGCGCGCTCGACGGTGCTCTTGAGCTCGCGCACGTTGCCCGCGTACTCGCGGCGCTGCAGCTCGGCGAGCGCCTCCGGCGAGATGGCGCGCGCCCCCTGGCCCGGCGGCAGGCGCTGCAGAAAGTGATACACGAGCAGCGGAACGTCTTCGGGGCGCTCGCGCATCGGGGGGATGGTGACGCGCGCCTGCGCGAGGCGATAGTAGAGGTCTTCGCGAAACTTGCCCTGGTTGATCATCGTGCGCAGGTCGCGCCACGTGGCCGAGATCACCCGCACCTGCACGGGGCGCGGCGTGGTGGAGCCGACGCGCACGACCTCGCGGCGCTCGAGCACGCGCAGGAGCTTGGGCTGCAGCTCGAGCGGCAGCTCGCCCACCTCGTCGAGGAAGACCGTGCCCCCTTCGGCGGCCTCGAAGACACCCACGCGGCGCTCGTTGGCGCCGGTGAACGCGCCGCGCTCGTGGCCGAAGAGAACGCTCTCGGCGAGCGTGCTGGGGATGGCCGTACAGTCGAGCACCACGAAGGGCCCCGAGGCGTGCGTCGACGCGTCGTGGACGCCGCGCGCGGCGAGCTCCTTGCCGGTGCCCGTTTGACCCTCGACGAGAATGGAGAGGTCGGTGCGCGCGAGGCGCGAGAGCGTGGAGAACAGCTCGCGCATCGACACGTTGCGGCCGCGCAGCTCGCCGAAGGCGGGGAGGTCGGCCACCTCGGTGGCGAAGGGCGCGTCGAGGTCGACGCGGAGGATGGAGCTGCCCACCTCGAGCGTGGCCCCGGAGGGGACCACGGCCTTCTCGATGCGCGCGCCGGCGTAGAGGGTGCCGTTGCGCGACGACAGGTCGGTGATCTGCACGCCGCCGCGCTCTTCGGCGGCGCAGAT
This sequence comes from uncultured delta proteobacterium, assembly GCA_903885885.1. Lineage (GTDB taxonomy): Bacteria > Myxococcota_A > Polyangia > Polyangiales > CAISKJ01. The sequence goes on along the minus strand of CAISKJ010001091.1, from coordinate 2,229 downwards.
CTCGACGTGAAACGACGACACCGTCTGATCGTTGAGGCGAAAGTCGCAGCCCGCGGCGCGGCCCACGATGGCGCGCTGCGCGGCGAAGACCTGGTCGTGCCCCGCGTCGGGACCCGCGATGACCGAGACGTGAACGCCGCGCACCGTGGGGCCGCGCAGTCGATCGGCCTGAATCGAACGGGTGTGCTCTGTGTCGAGAAAGCTGGGGTTGTCCCGGGTCACGGTCGCGGAGTCTGCCACCACCGCGCACGCCTGCACAGCGTTGCGTCGACGCCCCCGCGCGAATCGTACGCGATGAGGGTTCCTGCCGACGGGGTGAAGGGCGTAGTCTCCGCGACCGTGAACGAGCGCCCAGCCAAGCCCGCGCGAAAGGCCTTTCGCGAAGACGTCTGGAACCTCCCCAACGCCCTCACGATGCTCCGCGTGGCGCTGATCCCCGTGGTGCTCTGGTACGTCGCCTCGGGCACGCCGCGCGACGCCTTCATCGCCGCGTGGCTCTACGGCGCGAGCGCCGTCACCGATCTGCTCGACGGCTACCTCGCCCGCAAGTGGAACCTCATCAGCGTGTTCGGCAAGTTCATGGATCCGCTGGCCGACAAGCTCCTGGTGATGGCCACGCTGATCTACCTCACGCGCATGGGCCGCATCGAGCCGTGGATCGTGGCGGTGCTCCTCGGCCGCGAGATCTCGATCACCGCGCTGCGCTCCATCGCCTCGAGCGAGGGCGTGGTCATCGCCGCGGGCGAGAGCGGCAAATGGAAGACGGCCCTGCAGATGGTGGGCATCCTGTGCCTCGTGCTGCACTTCCCCCACCGCGTGCTGCCCCTGTGGCCCGACCCGGTTGATCTCAACAACGTGGGCCAGTGGCTCGTGGTGCTCTCGATGGTGTTCTCGGTCACCTCGGCGGTCGAGTACGTGCGCCTCTTCGGCGCCGCCGTCGAAGCCAAAGAGCAGCGCCTCGGCAGCTGATCGCTACGCCCGCTCGCGCAGCGGGATCACGAACGCGAACTCGCTGCCGCCGCCCTCGCGCTCGCGCACCTCGACGCGGCCGCCGTGCGCGTCGGCCACGCGCTTCACGATCGCGAGCCCGAGGCCCGTGCCGCGCGCGGTGCCCGAGTAGAAGGTGTCGAAGAGCTTCTCGCGCAGCTCGGGCGCCACGCCCGGACCGCGGTCGAGCACGGCGAGCTCGGCCTCGTCGTCGGTGGCGCGCAGGCGCACGTGCACGTCGCCGCCCTTGCGCGACACCTGCGCGGCGTTGCGCACGAGGTTCCACAGCACCTGACGCACCTGGTTGCCGTCGGCCATGGCGCTCACCTGCGCGTCGCCATCGACCGCGAGGTTCACGTTCGACTCGGGGCCGCCCGAGGTCTTCGCGAGCGTCACCACCTCGCCCACGAGGGCCGTGAGGTCGGTGAGCTGCAGCTCCGCGGGCCGCGGCCGCGCAAACTGAAGCATGTCGGTGACGAGGTGGTTGAGCCGCTCGACGTCGCGGCTCACGGTGACCAGCAGCTTGCGCTCTTCGCCGTCGAGGGTGGCCGTCTCGCGCACGAGCTCCACGCAGCCCGAGATGGCCCCGAGGGGGTTGCGGATCTCGTGCGCGAGGCCCGCCGCGAGGCGGCCCAGCACGGCGAAGCGCTCGGCCTGCTCGACGGCGTTGCGCAGCCGCTCCTCGCGCGAGCGGTTGTCGATGATGACCACGCCGCCGCGCGCCGCCGCGGTGTTGTCGGAGAGGGGCGCGCAGTGAAACGCCACGGGCACTTGACCCTCGGCCGTGGCGAGCGCCGTGTCGCCCGACGCGATGGCGCCGTCGAGCACCTCGGCGGGCAGAAAGGGCAGGAGCACGCGCGCGTCGGTGCCCAGGAGCTCCGAGGCCTCGCGGCCGAGCATCTGCGCGGCGACGGGGTTGGCGCTGTCGACGCGCCCCTCGGCGTCGAAGGTGACGATGGCCACGGGGATCGACCGCAGCACGTCTTCGTAGAGCCGCGCGAGCGAGGCGCGCGACACCTCGGAGCGCACGAGCGCGTCGCCGGTGAGCACCAGGCGGTCGGCGAGGGTGCCGCCGATCGCGGCGATGAGCACCACCGCGGTGACGGTGACCACCATCTGGTAGGTTGTCTCGATGGGGTTCGAAAACACCATGCGCTGATCGGCCGGCGGGTCGAGGAGCCCGGTGGCCATGAGCAGCGCGAGGAGGCTGTAGAGCCCGAGGCTCGACACCGCCGTCCACAG
>CAISKJ010001090.1 GCA_903885885.1 uncultured delta proteobacterium | reverse complement strand
GGCGCAGCAGCTCTTCGCCGGCGTGATGCGCCGCGAGGAGGCCGCGCAGCAGGCCGAGGCCGACCGCCTCGCGCAGGCCGAGGCGGCGCGCCGTCCGCCGGTGCTCGCGGTCGCGCAGCCCACCGTCGCGCCGCAGCGCTCGCACGCGCGCCGCTGGGTGGGCGTCGGGCTCCTGGGCGCGGGCGTGGTGCTCGGCGGCCTCGCCGCGTGGCAGTGGGCGCAGAGCGACGGCTACGGCACCGACTCGCTCAACGGCCAGGGCGACTACGGCGCCGGCTGGGCCGCGTACGAGAACACCATCAACCGCCCTGTCAACGGCGTGCGCCCGCTCTCCGTCGACGACGTGTGCGCCCGCGCCGCCGGCGACGCAGCCACCAACAACAACGCCGCGCAGACCAACCAGCTCTGCGAGGCCAGCAGCGCCTCGCGCACCCTCGCGTGGGCCTTCGGCCTCGGGGGCATCGCGCTCGCGGGCGCCGGGGCCGTGCTCGTGGTGCTCGACTCGGTGGGCAACCACAGCGACGCCGCGCCGCAGCCCGCGCAGGCTCGCCTCCGCGTGGCGCCCGTGCTCAGCCCCACGGTGAGCGGCGTCAACGTCGACGTCACGTTCTGACCGCGGCGTGAATCTTCCGCGCGTGGCGGCGCAACCGTAGGCCCCACGCATGCCCCCACCGCTGCTCGCTCCCCCTCCCCCAAGGGCCCCCGCGGCCCTCGTCGCGCCCGCAACGCCTACGCGCGGCGCGCTCGCCTTCGGCGTCGGCGTCTCCGGCGGCGCGAGCGCGTGGTCGGGCGACGCGCTCGGCTACGGCGGCCTCTACGTAGGCCTGCGCCTCGCGCGCGTGGTCACGCCCTTCGTGGGCGCGTCGCTCGGCTACGGCGTCGTCGACCAGCGGCTCCTCACGCGGCTCACGGTGGGCGTCGACGCGGGCGTCACGCTCGCGCAGCGCTACCGACCGCACGCCTTCGCGGCCTTTGTGCACCAGCACGAGGAGTCGCTCGCGGCCGTGGCCGAGCAGCCCGCGGGCGCGGTGCTCGGCATCGGCGTGGGCATTCGCCACCGGGCGGGCGCGCACTTCGGCGCCGGCTTCGACTGGCGCGTGCGCGACGGTGAGACCTTGCAGCTGTGGCTCGGCCCCGAGCTCAGCGCCACGTACCTCACGTACTCGAGCGGCCCCGGCTGGTACTTCAACGCGGGCGTCACGCTCTCGGGCACGGTGCGCCTGTGGTGAGCCTCCGCGGCGTCGCGCTCGCGCTCGCGGTCACGGCGCTGTCGTGCGCGTACACCTCCCTCGACGCGCACCCCTGCCCGCCCGGCGGCACGACGGCCACGTACGCCAACTTCGGCGCCGGCTTCATGGCGCGCTACTGCCAGAGCTGCCACGGCTCGGCCGCGGTCGACCGCGCGGGGGCGCCGGGCGAGTTCATCTTCGACGACGTGGCCCAGGTGCGTCGCCACGCCGCGCGCATCTTCGTGCGATCGGCCGCCGAGAACGACTCGATGCCCCCGGGGCCCGTCGACCCCACGCGCGCCGAGCGCGACCGCCTCGCCGACTGGCTCGCCTGCGGCGCGCCCTGAAGCGTTCTTCATGTCGGAAGGAACCGTTGCGGCGCGCGCCCAGATGCGGAGATATTGACGCACCATGTGGTCGCCTCCCTCGTCTCTCGCCGCGGTGGCGCTGCTCACGCTCTCGTGTGCGACCGCGACGGCGCCGCGCCCCGCCGCGAGGGCCGCGCGCCCCGTCGCTCCCCCCTCGCTGAGCGGTCGCACCGCGTACCCGACGGAGCTCGCCGACCCGCGGCTGCGCGCGTTCTACGCCGACGCGGAGCGGCAGCGCGGCGACCGGCTCCCGTCGCTCGAGGGCCGCTCGTCGACCGACGCGCACGCCGTCATCGCCGACTGGGTGCGCGGTCGCACCGCGGCGCTCCGCGGCCTCGCGAGCGCCTCGCGGGCGCTGCTCGACGGCCCCCTCGCGCAAGACCGACTCTTCGTCGCGCTCGTGTACGCGCACACCCTCGACGATTTGCGCGGCCAGGTCGTGGGGCTCGCCGCGCCCGACACGCTGCACGGCAACGCCGAGGCCGAGCGCGCGTGGCGCGACGCGCTGCGCGACGTGTGCGCTCCCCTCGCCCACGAGGCGCTCGCGGCGTGGCGGCGCTGCGCCGACGAGGCTCCCGCTGCGCCCGCGTCGGTGCGCCCGTGGGCGCCATTGTGCGCGGCCCGCGCGACGGAGCTCGCCGCGACGGAGCGTCCCGTCGCGCGCCCGCAGCCGACGGGGAGCGTGGCGATTCCGCCCGAGTGTGAGGGCGGCGAGTACACCGTGCGCAGCGCCGACCCCGAGGCGCCGCCGCCCGACGAGTCGCGGCCGCGCGAGACCGCGGTGCTCTACGAGGGCACGCTCTTCGAAGGCCCCGAGCGC
>CAISKJ010001089.1 GCA_903885885.1 uncultured delta proteobacterium | reverse complement strand
TGGGCCAGCACCGCGCGGTGCATGACGGCCGTGTATCGCTGGTCGCCCTTCGCGCGCGAGAGCCACTCGGCGAGCGCCTGCGCGGTTTCACGCTGCGCATGTGCGAGCACCGGCGTGAGCGTGCGGAGCACGGGCACGTTGAGCCGCGCGACGCGGTGCGAGGTGTCTGCGAGCTCGCGCTCGACGCGCGCTGAGAGGCCGCTCGGCGGGTGAATGTTTCCGTCGGCGGCCATAGGGTCACTTCACGTGTCGCGGCACCCGCGGCGCCTTCGGGATCTTAGGCGCGTCGTCGGCCTCGCCGGGCCCGGGAGGCATCGACGAGTCGCGCTCGGTCTTTCGCGCGGTGTCCTCGGGATTCACGCCCGCGTTGATCTCGCGCTCGATCTGCTGGCGCGTGACCTCGTCGAGGTGCGGGAGCTGCGCGCGTGACACGGCCTTGAGCACCTCGCGGCGGTGCGTCGCCGACGGGATCTGAAGGGGCTCCGTGGCGAGCGCCATCTCGGTGAGCGTCTTCGCGTCGGCAAGGTCGTAGACGTCCATGCCGGAGACGTCCCAGTCGATCGTCTCGCCGCGCCCGTGCGCCACGAGGTCGAGGGCGCGCTCGAGGGGATCGCGGAGCGCCTGCCCGTAGGCGCGCAGCACCGTCTCGGTCGCCTCGTGGTCGGCGGCCTTCGACTCGCCGCTGCGCCCCACGGCGGCCGCGGCGTTGTTGTCGACCGCGAGTGCCATCTGCTCGGCGACGCGGTGGATCTCTTGGACGAGGTCGGCGACGTTGGTGCGGATCACCTCGAAGGGCGCGCTCGGCGGCGTGGGCCATTCGATCTTCTCGTCGACGCCGAGGATGCCGTAGAAGCCCGTCCCCATCGTCGGCGGCTTCTTGGCCGACTTGAGGAAGAACCACGGCATCGCGTAGCAGGTCCGGTCGATCGCCCACGAGAGCGCGTTCGACTTGCGGAAGTGCTCGACGGCCGCGTCGGCCACGTGCGTGAGCACGCAGAGCTCGGGCTTGAGGGACAGCTCGACGAGAGGGATCGTCCCGCACGGGTTCGCGGGCGCCTCGACCGCGGGAACGTCGGTCGAGCTCGTGGGCTTCGACTTCGCGCTGTACGCGATCTGCCAGCGCCGCGCGGAGCCGTCCGCGTACCACTGCGTCCACGTCTCGGTGATGGTGGCCGCTTCGTCGTCGAGGTCGAGCAGCTCCTCGCGGCGCTCGTGCTCGAGCACCCACGCGAAACTGCCGTCGGGCCGACGAAGCCAGTGCGTCACCTGCTCGGTGGGCACCGCCACGAGCCGCGCCGCGCGCGCCCCGCTGCGGTCGGCGTCGGCCACCGTCGCGCCCGCGGGCAGCTCGCCCGCCGCGGGGAAGTCGACGCGCAGGTACGCGCGCTCCGCAACGAGGGCCCGCACGAGGAAGTCGCGCGCGAGCATCACGAGGTCTGTGCCCCGCCCGTCGGCGTCCTCGCGGAACTCCTCCCACCAGGCGTCGACCGCCTCGGGCTCACTCTTGAGCGTGGGCGGGCACGCCATGAGCGCGCTCGCGAAGAAGTTCACGACGCGCGCGCAGTAGTTGAGGTAGTAGGCGCCCGCGCAGCGACGCTTGTAGACCTGGGGCGGCTCGACGTCGTGCTGCGGAAGGTACGTCGCGACGGCCTTGCGGAACCGCTCGCCACCCTCGAAGAGGTCGCGCGCCCGCCCGATCGCGTCGAGGTCGACGTCTGCGTGCGTGCGGTTGAGGGCGGCGTATTTCATGTGTCATCCGGTCGCGAAGAGCGGCTCGTCGCCGACGCCGCGAGGGAGCGCGGTTTGGTCCATTGCGCGGAGCATCAGGGCGAAGCTCCAGAAGCGGTCGCCGTGGCCGGCGGCGTTGCGCGGCGACTCGTAGGTCACGTTGCCAGCCTTGGTGACCTTGCGCCGAAGGGCCACGCACTCGGCGGCGAGGGCCTTGCCCGCGTCGTCGCGGGTGAAGCGCACGCGGCCGTCGCGCAGCCATCGAAACGCCCGCGTCGCGAGGTCCGACTTGAGCGCGGTGGTGAACGCGAGCGGCTCGACGACGTCCTCGCCGAAGGCCTCGACGAGTTCCTCTGCGAGCTGCTCGCCGAGGCCGCCTTTGTCGACGCAGAGCTTCTCGAAGCCGAGGCGCTCGTGCGCACCGAAGATCATCGCGCGCTGCGCCTTGAAGGCCGTGCGCTTCGCGGTGAGGGTCGCGACGATCCACGCCGCGTTGCGCTCGAGGGCGCCCGGGGTGAGCACCGTGAGGTCGTGGTGACGGCCCACGTCGAGGCCGCCGTAGATCGGCGCGCACGAGAGGTCGGGTGCCGCTCCGATCCACGCGCGCGCAGGCTCGACCAGCGACGACGGGAGGTACTGGAGGTCGGCGTCGAGAAACTGGCAGAGGTACGCCTCTGCGAAGACGCGCTCGTCGCCGTTGACCAGCGACATGAGCGCCGCGCGGTCGACGCGCAGGCCGTCGCGCTCGGCGTCGTCGAGGTCGACGCGGTGAAAGGCCCAGCCCTTCGGGGGCGCCGAGCACCAGTCGTAGAAGAGCCCCGTCGCGCCGTTCGGCGTCGAGAACACCCGGATGCGCCAGTCGCTCCGGGTGACCATCGGCGACGCGGCCTTCCAGAGCGTTTCAGCGTCCTGGTGGTAGGCGAACTCGTCGAGCCAGAGGTCGCCGTGGTAGCTGCGCGCGGTGCGAGGGTTCGCCGCGAGGGCCACGACGGACCCGCCCGAGCGCCACCGGATCTCTTCGGTGTTGCAGACGGCCCAGTCGGTCGCCTCACGCACGCCGACGGCGGCGAGGAACCGGCAGTGCGCCTTGATCGTCTCGATCAGTCCGTTGGCGTTGTCCTGCGCCGCGGAGAGCACGATCTGCGGGCGCTTGTCGCGCAGCCCGCCGAGGATGCACGCGGCCGCCGTGGCGTCGCTGAAGCCGAGCTGCCTGCCCTTCAGCGCGAGGGCGAATCGGGCGGGCTCGAGGATCCACTCGAGCTGGTAGCCGAGGAAACTACTTCGAAGCCAGTGGATCAGCGTTGCCGTCGGGTCGCGCTTCATCGCTCACGCCCTGCCGCGCCGCGCCGAGGTGCTCACGCTGGAGCTCGGTCCATCGAGGGTCGCTCGGGACGACGCCGATGGTCTCGCCGTTCGAGGTGTGGTCGATCTTCTTCGGGGCGGTGACGCCCGTGACGTCGGCGAGGGTCTTCGCGGCCGAGACCATGCCCTTCGCGTCGCGGTCTTCCTTGGCGGTGCGGTAGGCCCCCAACAGCATCGACCGGATCTGCTCGGCGTCGGCCGCGGGGTCATGCGCCTTCGCGCGCTCCGCGAGACGAGCGCGAACGAGCGCGACGTAGCCCCACACCTTGCGAGGGTGACGGCCGAACTTCTGCGCGAGCTCCTTCACGAAGTCGGCAGGCGCTTCTGCGCGGAGGATGCGCTCCTCGATCTCGTCGAGCCACGCCGCCGGGATCGGGCGTTTCGCGCGCGCGATGCCGCTCTGTGCCGTGCCGTCGCTCATCATGCCGCCTCGTCGATCGCCAGATGCGCGTACACGTCTTCGGCCCACGCGAGCAGCGGAGGCTGCCCTCGAAGCGGGCGTCGCCACCTCGTCGTGCGCGGTGCGGGCCGCCCTTCGCGGGCCTCACGCTCCCACGCAGAGAGATAGCGCCGCGCCTGCGAGATGCTCACGCGAGCAAGCTCCGCGAGCGCCTGTGCGTCGAGCCAGCCTGGAAGCACCATCGGTGGGGTCACGCCAGCGTCGGGCACACGAGTGCCGAGGACACAGGGGGCGTGATGCGTGTTATTCACGCACGCTCCATGTCGGGCGTCAACATCTCCCAGACCGAAATCGCCTGATCGACGCAGCTCGCCCCCCACACCACGGCGCCGCGCGCTGCACCG
>CAISKJ010001088.1 GCA_903885885.1 uncultured delta proteobacterium | reverse complement strand
GACTGCCACGAGGAGGCCTACGCCGTGTGGGCCGGCACCCCGCACAGCCACGCGTACCGCACCCTCGAAGAGGTTTCGAAGAACTTCAACCTCTCGTGCGTAGGCTGCCACGTGACGGGCTACCGCCAGCCGGGCGGCAGCGAGGTGGTGCAGAACGAGGGCCTGCGCGACGTTCAGTGCGAGTCGTGCCACGGCCCCGGGAGCGCCCACGTCGCCGCGCGTCCGGGCCCCGCGCGGCGCGCCACCATCACGCTGCGGGTGCCCGGCGAGTTCTGCGCGACGCAGTGCCACACGCCCGAGCACTCGGACCACTTCGACTACACGCAGTACCTCCCGCGCATCCTCGGGCCCGGCCACGGGCGCCCGATGTCCGAGGCCGACGGCGGAGCTCCCTCCGACGCGGCCGACGCGGCGCGCTGAGCCCGTCGCAAACTGGGCGCGCGCGCCCCGCAACTGGGATCATCGCGCGCATGAAGCTCTCGCAGATCGTGCTCACCACGGCGCTCACGGCCGCGTCGTTGGCGCTCACCGGCTGCGGCGCGTCGTCGCCCCGCCCCGCGCGCTACCCCACCGCGGCCGCGGGCTCGACGCAGGTCGGCCCGGCGTCGTACTACGCAGACTCGCTCGCGGGTAACTCCACCGCCAACGGCGAGCCCTACGACCCCGAGCAGTTCACCGCCGCGCACCGCACGCTCCCCTTCGGCGCGCGCGTGGCCGTGCGGCGCGTCGACAACGGGCGCCGCGTGGTCGTGCGCATCAACGACCGCGGCCCCTATGCGGGCTCGCGCATCATCGACCTGTCTCGGGCGGCCGCCGAGGCGCTGCAGATGATTCGCGCGGGGGTGGTGCGGGTCGAGCTCGAGGTGCTGTCGGTGCCCGCGGTGCGGTCGCGACGCGCGACGCGCTGAGGGCGCGCGAACGTCAGGCGTACGTGTTGAGCTGGGTGCCGATGGCGCCCGTGGGAACCGGCGCGTTGACGCCGAACTTCACGGGCTGGCCGTCGGCGCCCACAGGCTCGGCGAGGTTCTTGTTCTTCTTTTGCTCGACGGCGCTCGCCGCGGTGCCCTCCTTGGGCTTCGCGGGGTCGACCCCGCGATTGGCGAGCGATTCGTCGGTGCAGGTGGTGCAAACGTAGCCGTTCACGATGCGCATGGGCGCCCATACTCCGTTCGCGGATCGACGGTTTCCGGAATTGTGTTGGGCGGTGGCGCGGGGGTCGCCGTGGGGCGTCAGGCGTAGACGTTGACGGTCGTGCCGATGCCCGTGTGAATGGGGCGGAGATTGACGCCCACCGAGATGGGCTGGCCGTCGAAGCCCGTCTGGTTGGCGCGCGGCGTGTTGCGCGGGAGCGTGGTCGGCTCGATGGGAGCCTTCTTCGGACGCAGCGCCTCGATCGCGTCGGGCAACGCCTCGCCAGCGGGGGTCTGTGCTGCAAAGCCACGGATGCTCATGATTGCTCTCCGTCTTCTGCGACCTCCGTGGCCGCAGGGTTTCGGGGGATTGGAGTCGCCGCTCTCGCTCACGCCACAACGACTCAAAACGAATCGCTGTGCCACTTTGCGCGCGGCCACCCGATAGCCTCTCGGTCTCGCGTGATTTTGTCAAGTGAGCGGTAACTACGAAGGGCGATCGGGCGCCGAGATGGTGCGGGTGGGACAGTGTTACCTTCGGACACTGGATGCACACCGCCAAGGTCGCCCGGGTGATCGCTCGCGTCGTCGCCCCCACCGCCGCCGACGGCGCGCTGCTCGCATCGGCTTGGATCGCCGAGCGCGCGCGGCGCGCCGTCTTCGAACGCGGCGCCTTCACCGTGGCCCTCGCGGGCGGTGAGAGCCCGCGGGCCCTCTACGCGGCGCTGCGGGCGCGCGACGACATCGACTGGCGCGCGTGGGAGGTGTTTCTCGGCGATGAGCGCGCGGTGCCCGAGAGCGATGCGCGCAGCGTGCTCCGAGGCCTCCGCGGCGCGCTGCTCGCGCACGTTCCGGTCCCCGCGCGGCAGGTGCACGCGATGTATGCGCCGGGCCTCGACGCCGACGCGCTGGCTCGCGCCTACGAAGACACCCTGCGCGCCACGCTGGGCGAGCCGGCCGTGCTCGACCTTGTGGTGCTCGGCCTCGGGCGCGACGCGCGCACGCTTGCGCTCCACCCGGGTTGCGCGGCGCTTGCGGAGCGCGCGCGCGACGTCGTCGCGCTCTCGAACCCGCCGATGGAGCCCCCCGTCGATCGCATCACCCTGACGCCGCCGATGGTCGAGCGGGCGCGCGCGGTGGTGCTCGTCGCGCACGGCGCTGCGAAGGCGCCGGCGGTGCTCTCGGTGTGCGAGGGCCCCGACGACCGCAGCGGCGCGCCGGGACAGCTCGTGCGCGACGCGCGCGGCGAAGTGATCGCCGTGCTCGACGAACCCGCGGCCGCTCTCATGCCTTCGGAGGCATCGAACGACTGATGAACGTCTTCACCCTCGCGAGCTTCGCCAGTCTCGGCGCGGTCGTCGCGCTCGCCTGGCGCCGCGGCGGACGCGGCTACGCGGGATTCGTCGGCACCATCTTCGGCATTCACACCGTGGTCTCGTGCGCGCTCGCGCCCCGCGTGCCCGCCTTCGCCATGCCGGTGTTCGCCTACGCGCAGGCGGCGCTCTACGTCCACGTCGCCTCCCTCGCCCGCCCCGCGATGCCCTCCACGCCGTGGAAGGCCCTCGTCTCGTGGCCCGCGTCGGCCTTCGCGGCGGGCACCTTCCTCGCCATTCCGTGGGCCGTCGTCGGCGCGTTCACCCCCGTCGCCTCGACGCTGTGGATCCCCTACCTCGCGGCCGCCATCGGCCTCGCCGAGTCGTTCTCGCACCGCATGACCGACGTGCACGTGACCCTCGACGACGCGCACGTCGCGGCGCTCGGTCGCGTAGGCCACGGCACCGAGCGCGTCGAGGCGCCGCTGCGCATCGTGCAGATCACCGACCCCCACCTCGGGTCGTTCATGTCCGAGGGGCGGCTCCGCGCGGTGTGCGAGCGCGCCGTGGCGCAGGCGCCCGACCTGGTGCTCCTCACGGGCGACCTGCTCACCGTCGAGTCGAACCACGCGGGCGAGACCCTCGCGCGCGCCCTCGCGCCGCTGAAGGCCCTCGCGGGGCGCACCTTCGCGTGCATGGGCAACCACGACCACGAGGTGCCCGACACCATCGCGAAGGCGCTCTCCGCCGCGGGCGTCACGCTCCTCGTCGACGACATGACCGCGGTGAACCTCCCGCAGGGCGAGGTCGAAGTCCTCGGCTACGACTTCGCGTGGCGCGAGCGCGCGCGGCACCTCGCGGCGGTCTCGGCGCGCTTTCCGCGCAGGCCCGGCGTGCTGCGCGTCGCGATGCTCCACGACCCCGGCGCCTTCGCGCACCTGCCTCCGACGGCGGCCGACCTCGTGCTCTCGGGTCACACGCACGGCGGCCAGATCGGGCTCGTGCGCTTCGGGCTCCCGCACACCGTGGTGAGCGCGCTCTCCGCCGTGCCCGACCACGGGTTCTGGGGCCTCGGCACGATGCGGCTCTACGTGCACCGCGGCACGGGGCACTACGGCTTTCCGGTGCGCGTGGGCGTGCCGCCCGAAGAGAGCGTGCTGCACGTGCACGTGCCCCGCCGCACCGCCTGAGCCGCCGCTCAGAGCGTCGTGCCGTCGACCTCGAGGCCCAGCCGCACACG
>CAISKJ010001087.1 GCA_903885885.1 uncultured delta proteobacterium | reverse complement strand
GGCTCAGCGCCTCCACCGCGGCCTTCGCGGCGGCGTGGGCGTGCACCTTCGCGTGGCTCGCGTGGCGCACCCGCGCGCGCCCCGCGTCGGCCGCGCTGCTCGCCCTCGCGGGCGCCGTCGGCGCGTCGGCGTTTCTGCCCGCTCCCCCGTGGTGGCGCGCGGTCGCGGCCGTCGTGGCCACCGGCGCGGCGCCCTTTCACCTCCGCACCGAGGGCGCGCGCCGGGCGCTCCGCCCGCAGGAGTTCGCGCTCCTCCTCGTGGCGCAGCCCGCGGTCGCGTGGATGCACCACATCGCCTCGCTGCACCCCCACTTCATCGACGGCGACGACGGCGCGCGGCTCCTGCGACTGCTGGTCGCGTCGGCGCTCCTCCACGCGGGGCTCTCGCTGGTGCGCGACGAGCCCGCGCAGGTGGTGTCCGAGATCGTACAATCGCAGAGCTGCCTCGCGCTCGCCGGCGCCTGCGCGGGCGCGGTCGGCTGGAGCGGCGCGCGCGCGATGCTGGCCTCGTCGCTCCTGTGCGGCACCGTGCTGCTCGCCGTGACGCGCGAGGCGCGCCTCGCGCACGGCGTGTGGCGCCTCAGCGACGGCGCCGCGGCGGCGCGCGACCCCGTGCTGCACCGGCTCTTCCTCGTGGCGGGCTGGCTCTGCGTGGGCCTCCCCGGGGGGCTGGTGTTCTTCGCCGAAGACCTCTTATTCCATGCGTTTCTCGAGCACTCCACGGTCGCGACGATGTGCTTCGTCGCCGCCATGGGCCTCGGCGTCATCGGGTTCTTCCGCGCCTACCTCGCGCTCTTCTGCGGCCCGCCGCCGGAGCCCGACGACGCGCTCCCCGCGCGGCGCGCGACCCCTCGATGGATGGCCACCGCCCTCACGGGGCTCGTGCTGATGGCCCTCGTGGGCGGCCTGCTGCCGCCCCTCATGTCGCGCTGACCACTACAGCGAGAAGAACTTTCGAATGCGCGCGAGGAGCTGCGTCTCGTCCTCTTCGGCGCCCGGCTCGACGCTGTCGCTCGCGAGGAGGCGGCGCTCGACGTCGCGCTGCCGATCGACGAGGGCGCGGCTCAGCGTGTCGGCGATGGCGGGCGTCTTCTGCAGGATGCGCTGCAGGCTCTCGTGGGTGATCACCAGGAGTTCGAGGTCGGTCACGGCCGTCACGGTGGCCACGCGGGCCTCCCCCGTCATGGCGCCGCGCTCGCCGAAGAACTGCCCCGCGTCGAGGCGCCCGAGGGTAATCGTGGACTCGCCGCGCATGGCCGACAGCTCGACCTCGCCGCGGTCGATCACATAGAACTCCTTGCCGAACTCGCCGCGGCGGATGATCACCTCGCCGGCGCCGTAGAGGCGCATGCGACACTCCTCGGCGAGGGAGCGCATCTCCGAGTCGGAGAGGGTGGCGAGGAACGACACCTTGCGAATGGAGCGCAGGCGCCGGTCGATCCACACCGCCGCCTCGCGGGCGCGGCGCTCCTCCGAGACCTGCTCGACGAGCACGCGGCGCTGCGTGGCGGGGTGCTCGATGCCGAGGCGACGAAAGGCGTACCAGATCCGGTCGCGCGCCTCGCCGTCGATGCGATCGCGGAGGTCGAAGCGGTCGGTGAAGAAGCGCACCCAGTACTCGATCCCGGTGTCGGGCACGAAGCGGTTGGTGACCACGGTGGGCGGCGGTGTGGTGAGTACCCCGAAGGATCCCTCGATGGCCTTGGTGATCGCCACGTGAACCTCGTGGGGCGGCACCTCGGACGAGGCGTACACGTAGAGCGACCGCCGCGAGGCGCGCGTCGGGCGCGTGAAGTTCACCAGCGGCGCCTTCGCGAGGAGGCCGTTGGGCACCGTGACCTCGACGTCGTCGAGGGTGATCAAGCGCGTGGCGCGCCAGTTGACCTCGATGACCCGACCGATGTGCGGGGCCTTGTCGTCGAACTCGACCCAGTCGCCCGGCGCGAAGGGCCGCTGCACCTGAATGGCGAGCCCGGCGAAGAGGTTTCCGAGCGTGTCTTGCAGCGAGAGGCCGAGCGCCGCGGTGAGGAGCGCCGAGGTGGTGAGCAGGCTGCCGGGCTCGACCCCCGAGGCGCGCAGGGTGAAGAAGAACACGGCCAGGTAGACGCCGCCCTGCGCGGTGTCGCGCACGATCTTGGGCACGTGCTCCTCGCCGCGCCGCGCGAGCAGCACGTCGAAGAAGAGGAGCACCGCGAGGCGGCCGAGGGACGCGAGCAGGCACAAGAGCGCCACGAAGGCCACGGCGCGCTGCGCGCCCGCGGTGAACACGTCGAACTGCAGCGACGCGAGCAGCGCGAGGTGCACGCAGAGCATGGCGGCCGGGAGGCGCAGCGGGCTCGCGCCGCGACGGCGCAGCAGGGCCACGAGGAGCATCATCGCGACGGCGAGCGCGACGCCCACGGCCTCGCCCCGCCAGATCTGACCGCCCGAGACGAGTGCGAACGGATTCATCGGGTCACTTCGCGACCGCGGGGCCCTCGAACCACACCGCCGCGAGCGGCGGCAGCGTGACGCGCATCGAGCAGGGGAACCCGTGGCTCGGCACCGCCTCGGCCTGCGCCGCGCCCATGTTGCCCGCGCCGCTGCCGCCGTAGGCGCTCGCGTCGGTGTTGATCACCTCGCGGTACACGCCCTCGCGCGGCACGCCCACGCGATAGCCCGCGCGCACCACGGGGGTGGCGTTGACCACGCACACCACGTGGCGCTCCTTCGCGCGGTCCCATCGAATGAACGACGCGACGCTCTGGTCCGAGTCGTTGGCGTCGATCCACTGGAAGCCCTGCGGCTCGACGTCGCACTCCCAGAGCGCGGCGCGCTCGCACAGCGCCGCGTTGAGGTCGCGCACGAGGCGCTGCACGCCGCCGTGCATCGGCTCGCCCGCCGAGGCCCAGTCGAGGGAGCCGTCGTGGTTCCACTCGCGCTCGTCGCCGAGCTCGCCGCCCATGAAGAGCAGCTTCTTGCCCGGGTGCGCCCACATGTACCCGTAGAGCGCGCGCAGCGTGGCGAAGCGCTGCCAGCGGTCGCCGGGCATCTTGCCCACGAGCGAGCGCTTCAGGTGCACCACCTCGTCGTGCGAGAGGGGCAGCACGAAGTTCTCGGTGAACGCGTACACGATGCCGAAGGTCACCTCGTTGTGGTGATACCGGCGGTAGATGCTCTCGCGCGCGAAGTACGCGAGCGTGTCGTGCATCCAGCCCATGTTCCACTTGAAGGTGAAGCCCAGGCCGCCCGCGTAGAGGGGCCGGCTCACGGCGGGCCACGCGGTGCTCTCCTCGGCGATCACCACCGCGCCCGGGTGCTGCCCGTGCACGAGCGCGTTGAGCTCGCGCAGAAACGCGATGGCCTCGAGGTTCTCGCGCCCGCCGTGGGCGTTGGGGAGCCACTCGCCCGGGGCGCGCGAGTAGTCGAGGTAGAGCATCGAGGCCACCGCGTCGACGCGCAGCCCGTCGACGTGAAAGCGGTCGAACCACGACAGCGCGTTGGCGAGGAGAAAGTTCTTCACCTCGGTGCGCCCGAAGTTGAAGACGAGCGTGCCCCAGTCGAGCTGCTCGCCCTGCCGCGGGTCTTCGTGCTCGTAGAGCGCGGTGCCGTCGAAGCGCGCGAGCGCGTGCGCGTCCTTCGGGAAGTGCGCGGGCACCCAGTCGAGAATCACCCCGACGCCGAGGCTGTGCAGGTGATCGACGAGGAAGCGAAAATCATCGGGCGTGCCGAAGCGTGAGGTGGGCGCGAAGTACCCCGTGACCTGATAGCCCCACGAGCCGTCGAAGGGGTGCTCGGCCACCGGCATGAGCTCCACGTGCGTGAAGCCCATCGCGCGCACGTAGGCCCCGAGGCGGTGCGCGAGCTCGCGGTAGGTGAGCCACCGGCCGTCGTCGTCGCGCATCCACGACCCGAGGTGCACCTCGTAGGCGCTCATGGGCTCGCGCAGGGGGTTCGACGCGGCGCGCTTCGCGAGCCAGGCCCCATCGGTCCAGGTGTGCTTCGTGGGGCCCACCACGATGCCCGCGGTGTCGGGCCGCAGCTCGCAGTGCTGCGCGTAGGGGTCGAGCTTGAGCACCACCGCGCCCTGCGGCGTGCGCAGCTCAAACTTGTAGCGCGCACCCGCGCGCACGCCGGGGACGAACAGCTCCCACACGCCCGTCGCGCCGAGGCGGCGCATCGGGTGACGACGCCCGTCCCAGAGGTTCCAGTCGCCCACGACGCTCACGCGCCGCGCGTTGGGGGCCCACACCGCGAAGGTCGCGCCCTCGACGCCGTCGATCGCGCGGAGGTGCGCGCCCATGCGCTCGTAGAGCTTCCAGTGGCGCCCCTCGATCACGAGGTGCTCGTCGACGGGGCCCCAGGTGGGGAGAAACGCGTACGGGTCGATCACCCGGTGCGACGCCCCGCTGCCGAAGAGAAACTCCACCTCGTAGCGCGCCGCGCCGAGCGATCCCTCGACGTGCGCAGCCCACACGCCCGCGGGGTGCACGCGCTCCATCACGAACGCGCCGCGGCCCGCCACGTGGCAGCGCGCGCCGGTGGCCTCGGGGTGCCACGCGCGCACCACCGAACCGCCGCCCGCGGGGTGCGCGCCGAGCACCGCGTGAGGCTGCGCGTGGTCGCCCCGCGCGAGCGCGTCGAGCTCGGCCAACGAGGTGCCCGCGAGGAGCTTCGCGTCGGTCACGGCGCACCTCGCTCGTCGCGCTTGGCGTCGGTCCAGTACGCGTCGAGCTCGGCGAGCGTGTGCGCGTCGAGCGCGCGGCCCGCGGCCTTCGCGCGCGCCTCGACACCGCGAAAGCGCGACGCGAAGCGGCGGTTGGTGCGCGTGAGGGCCTCCTCGGGGTCTACGCCGAGCTTGCGCGCGAGGTTCACTAGCGAGAAGAGCGCGTCGCCCAGCTCGTCGGTCACGCGGTCTCTGTCGCCCGCGGCCACGGCCTCGTCGAGCTCGCGGAGCTCCTCGTCGACCTTGGCGCGCGGCCCCGCCGGGTCGGGCCAGTCGAAGCCCACGCGCGAGGCCTTGTCGCCCATGCGCAGCGCGTACGACAGCACGGGCAGCGCGCGCGGAATCCCGTCGAGCGCCCCCCGGTCCTTCTTCTCGGCGAGCTTGATCTTCTCCCAGTTGGCGATCACCTCGCTGGCGCTCCCCACGGTGACGTCGCCGAACACGTGCGGGTGCCGACGCTCGAGCTTGTCGCTGATGCCCGCCACCACGTCGTCGAGGCCGAACCACCCCCACGACTGCGCCATCTCCGACTGAAACACCACCTGGAGCAGAAGGTCTCCGAGCTCCTCGCGGTGGTGCAGCACCGCGGCGCTGTCGGGCCCGTTGTGCGTCGCTTCCTCCACCGTCACGGCGCGCTGCGCGTCGGGCCCCAGGCCGTCGATGGCGTCGCACACCTCGAAGGCCTCCTCGATCGCGTAGCGCTTGAGGGTGCCGAGGGTCTGCTCGCGATCCCACGGGCACCCCTGCGGCGCGAGCAGCCGACGCATGATTCCCGCGAGCCGCGGGAGGGTCGCTCCATCCTGGGCCTTTACGCTCATGGCGAACGCTGCTACCACGCTCCCCCCTCGTCTGGCATCCCCCCACCACCACCCGCGAGATCTGTTGATGCCGCCCCCCCTCAAAGCCGGTCAAGAGGTCGATTCGTACTGCACCAAGTGCAAGATGGATCTCACCCATCGCATCGTCGCAGTGTTCAACAACAAGCCGGTCAACGTGGAGTGCCGCACCTGCAAGCAGGTGCACAAGTACCGCGCGCCCAAGAGCGCCGTGGCAGCCCCGAGCGCGTCGAAGCCCGCCTCGTCGAGCGCTTCGTCGCCCCGCGCCGCCGCCGTGCGCAAGGCCGCGCACCACGAAGAGCCCATGGCGATGGTGCCGCCCTCGCACGCGCACGTGCACATCTACCGGATGACCGAGCGGTTTACCAAGGGCCAGTGGATTCAGCACAAGGTGTTCGGCATCGGGCTGGTGACCGCCGAAATCGGCGGCGACAAGATCGAGGTGCGCTTCGACGCGGGCCCCAAGGTGCTCGTGCACGGGCACACGGGCTGAGGGTCGCGATCCCCCTTGCGCGGGGGCGAGCAATGACATTACGAGTGTGGCCCCGACGCGCTCCGCGGACATGACGCGAGAGCCCCACAGAGGAGACACGTGATGACGAAGCTCGCGACCAGCAAGACCCTCGACAACCTGAAGCACGCCTTCGCCGGCGAGTCGCAGGCGAACCGCCGCTACGAGTACTTCGCCAAGCAGGCCGACGTCGAGGGCTACCCCGACGTGGCGGGCCTCTTCCGCGACACCGCCGCGGGCGAGACGGGCCACGCGCACGGCCACCTCGACTACCTCAAGCAGGTGGGCGACCCGGCCACCGGCCTCCCCATCGGCAACACCGAGAAGAACCTCGCCGCCGCCGTGCACGGTGAGACCGAGGAGTACCAGACGATGTACCCCGGCTTCGCCAAGACCGCGCGCGACGAGGGCTTCGACGACATCGCCGAGTGGTTCGAGACCCTCGCCAAGGCCGAGAAGTCGCACGCCAACCGCTTCGGCAAGGCGCTCGAGTCGGTCAAGGGCAAGTGACCTGATCGCGCACCGAGCGGTGTAACGCGAGTGGGGGCGCACGCATCGAAGCGGCGCCCCCTCTCTCTTTCTGCGACCTCGCAAAGGACTCACCGTGGAGATCAAACCCGAGCCCACGATCCGGCCGACCTTCGACCCCTCCGACGCGCGCTTCTGGGACCCCGTCGACCTCGAGCAGGAGCTGCGCCGGGTCTTCGAGATCTGCCACGGCTGTCGCATGTGCGTGGGCTACTGCCCGAGCTTTCCGCTCATGTTCGACCGCATCGACGAGAACCACGAGAAGTTCGGCCAGGCCCACTCGGCGGTGACCCTCAAGGCCGACGATTTCGTCGCCGTTACCGACCACTGCTTTCAGTGCAAGCTCTGCTACGTGAAGTGCCCGTACACGCCCGACGACCCGGCGTCGACGTGGCTGGTCGACGTGCCGCGGCTCCTGTGGCGCGAGAAGGTGGTTCGCACCCGCCGCGAGGGCGGCACCACGGTGCAAGAGAAGCTCCTCGGCGAGCCCGGCGTGCTGGGCGCGCTGGGCGCGGGGCCGATGGCGCCGCTCACCAACTTAGTCAACGCCAACAGCCTCGTGCGCAAGGTGATGGACCGCGTGGCGGGCATCTCCGAGCACTTCGCGCTCCCCGCGTACGCGAGCGAGACCTTTCCCACCTGGTACGCGAAGCACACCCCCGCCGAGGACGTGGGTCGCAACGGCGAGGTGGCCCTCTTCGCCACCTGCCTCGTCGACTTCAACCGCCCCGGCATCGGCCGCTCGGCGGTGAAGGTGCTCGAGCACGCGGGCGTTCGCGTGGTGCGCCCCGCGCAGACCTGCTGCGGCATGCCCAACATGGACACCGGCGACATCGAGCGCGTGCGCGAGAAGGCGCGCTTCAACGTGGCCTCGCTCGTCGAAGAGGTGCGCAAGGGCCGCAAGATCGTGGCGCCCGGCCCCTCGTGCTCGATGACGCTGCGCCGTGAGTACCCCGAGGTGCTCGGCACCGACGACGCGAAGCTCGTCGCCGCCAACACCATGGACCTCATGGAGTACCTGCTCACCCTGTGGCGCGCCGGCAAGATGCCCAAGGAGTTCCCCGTGGCGCTCGGCAGCGTCGCCTACCATGCCGCGTGTCACCTCCGCGCGCAGCGCATCTCGTACCCGGCGCGGCAGATCCTCGAGCGCATCCCGGGCACCGAGGTGACGCTCATCGAGCAGTGCTCCGCGGTCGACGGCACCTGGGGCATGAAGGCCGAGTACTACGAGCTCGGGGTGAAGTACGCGCGCAAGCTCACGCGCGGCGTGACCAACGCCGAGGCGAAGCACGTCGCGAGCGACTGCCCCCTGGCCTCGCAGCGCATCATGAAAGAGAACAACACCGCCGTGGCGCACCCCGTCGAGCTCCTCGCGCGCGCCTACGGCCTGGAGGGCTGAGACGTCATGCGCAAGGTAACCGTCGACGAGATTCTCGCTCTGGGCGCCTACGAGCAGGTGCGCGACCGCTTTCGCCAGCGGATCATTTCGCACAAGCGAAACCGGCGCGTGTTTCTGGGCCCCGAGATGTCGCTGGTCTTCGAAGACCACGACACCGTGCTCATGCAGGTGCAAGAGATGCTGCGGGCCGAGCGCATCAGCGCCCCCAAGGCCGTGCGCGAAGAGGTCGACGTGTACAACGACCTCGTGCCCGACGACGGCGCGCTTCTCGGCACCCTGATGCTCGAGATCGAAGACGCCGCCGTGCGCGAGCAGCGACGCCGCGACTACCTCGGCCTCGACGCGAGCGTGCGCTTCGAAGTCGGGCCCCACGCGGTAACCGCCACCATGGACGCCGCCGGCCTCTTCGAAGACCGCATCGCCGCCGTGCGCTACGTGACCTTCGTGCTCCCGCCCGACGCGCGCGCGCTGCTGCTCGACCTCGCGCTGCCCGCGCGCATCGTCGTCGATCACCCGCGCTACCAGGCCGCGGTGACGCTCACCGACGCCGCGCGGCGCTCCCTCGCCGACGACCTCGACCCCGAGAACAGCGACGCCGCGGCCCGCGCGCGACGCTGACATATCCCGTCACACCTCGTCGGCGGCCCCTGCGTGGTAGGGGCCCAGCGGGCGCGCGCGGAGGGCCTCGGCGCTCATCGCGCGCTGCTCCACCTGGTTGTGCGGGAGCGCGCGAAACATGAGGTAGTCGCCGGTCGTGAGGCGCGCCTTCACGAGCTGGCCCGTCTCGCGGTCGCGGCGCCCGAGGAGCGGGTCGTCGGCGCCTTCGCCGAGGGCGTAGTCGACGCCCACGCGGGTGCCGTCGTCGAGCTGCGTCTCGCCGCGTACGGTGAGCGCGTCGCCCTCGACGTGGACGCGCGAGCCCGCCTCGACGCGGCCGTACGAGTTGTCGGCCATCACCATCGCGAAGTTCTCGTCGGTGAGGGCCGCGGGCACATCGCCGCTCGGCGTGTGCCCCACGAGGAGCCGCTTGACCCCATCGCGGCGCAGGGCGTCGACGACCGCGCGCGACGGGAGCCGCGGGTTGTTCGCGTCGTCGGTGGGGCGGCCGTACACCACGCTGGCCTGGTTGGCCTTCGTCTCGCCGATGGGGGCCTGGTACGCGATGAGCGCCTGCCCCGCGTCGGGGTCGAGGCCGCGCGACGCGCGCCACGCGCTCACCTCGGCGGCATAGAACGCGTTGAGGCCGCCCACCCACGAGGCGACGGTGCCGTAGCGATCGGCGTGGGCGGGCACGACGCCGAGGCTCTCGTCGGTGACGGCGCCGTGCACCGCGAGGGTGCCTTCGCGAAGCCACGCGAGCTGCGAGGCCGCGAGGTAGCGCGCGAGGTCGCCGTCGGGCGCGAGGTCGTCGAGGAAGCTCTGCACCACGGCCTCGTCGGAGTGGGCGCGGCCCTCCCGCGCGAGCTCGTCGCGGCGGTGCACGAAGGCGTCGCGGGCGCCCATGGTGTTGGCGAAGATCCACGGGAGCAGCACCGTCGGCGCGGCGTCGCGCAGCTCCGGCGGCGCCTTCTTGGGCGCGTGGCCCGCGAGCTCGCGCACGAGCCGCATCTTGTTGATGTCGCGGTTGCCCGCGAGGAGCACCACCTGGTCGGGCTGGCGCGCCTTCGCGTCGAGCAGGGTGCGCACGATGCGCCGCGCGGCCGGGCCCCGGTCGATGGCGTCGCCGCCGAACAGAAAGGTGGCGACGGGCGCGACGACGAGCGCACCGTCGGGGCCGAGCGACACGCACGGTGAGTCGTCGACGAAGGAGGTGAGCTTCTCCCACTGCCCCTCGATGTCGGTGAGATAGGCGAGCACGCGCCAGAGGCTTCACGCCTCGACGTCGCCGAAGCAAGCCCGAAAGCGACCTACGGCCGATGGTAGGGCGAGGCCTTGAGCCCGTCGGGCGACGACGGCCGCGCGACCGGTACCGCCGCGTCGTCGGGCGCCGCCACCGGAACCCGCGGCGCGCGCAGCCCTGGCGTCACGGTGAGCGCCCAGCGCAGTGTGGTGTCGCGGTCGAGCGTGACGCGCTCCTCGCGGGCGCCGTGGCCCGACGCCTCGGCGCGCACGCGCACCGTCACCCCGCGCCGCGCGCGCAGCACGAGCACCCCGTCGGGCGATGGCGTCGCGACGCCGTCGACGCGCAGCGCGGCGCTCACGGGGCTCACCCCCACGGTGAGCACCACCGCGGCCGCGGCGTCGGGCGGCCCCGCGGCGGTGACGAGGGCCGAGATCACAGGCGCTTGCGGCGCGCGCTCGACGCGCGGGCGGGGCCTCGGTGCGACGCGCGCGGGGCCTCGCGCCGTGATGGCAGCGCCGAGGGCGAGCGACACGGCGGCGAGGCCGGCCAGCACGTAGCGGGCGCGCACACCGCGGCGGCCGAGGTCGATGCGATCGATGGCCTCGATCACGGCCTGCGCGTCGGCGGGACGGCGCTCGCGGTCCTTGGCGAGGAGCTTGAGCACCAGCTCGTCGAGGGCGCGCGGAACCTCGGCGCCGCCGCGCACCGCCGAGGGCCTCCGCGGGGCCTCGTGGACGTGCTTGTAGAGCACCTCGACGGGCGTCGCGCCCGTGAAGGGGAGCTCGCCCGTGAGCATCTCGAACAGGATGCACCCGAGGGCGTAGAGGTCGGCGCGGCGGTCGACGTTGCGGCCGTCGGTGCCCTGCTCGGGGGCCATCGTGTGGGGCGTTCCGAGGAGCGTTCCCGCGTGCGTCGAGGGGCCGTCGTCGTCGAGGTCGAGGGCCTTCGAGACGCCGAAATCGAGCACGGTGACGGCGTCGCGCCCCTCGCGCTGCGAGACGAACACGTTGCCGCTCTTGAGGTCGCGATGCACGATGCCGCGCGCGTGCGCGGCGCCGAGGCCGTCGGCCACCTGCCGCGCGATGCCCACGGCGCGCGCCACGGGGAGCGCCCCCCGCTCCTTCACGATCGACGCGAGGTCGGCGCCGCGCAAGAGCTCCATGACCAGGTAGGCGCCCTCGTCGCCGTGCCCGAAGTCGAGCACCTGGACGATGCGCTTGTGCCCGATGGCCGCCGCGGCCCGCGCCTCGCGGTGAAAGCGCGCCACGGCCTCGGCGTTGCGGGCCACCTCGGGCCGCAGGATCTTCACCGCCACCGAGCGCCCCACGGCCACGTGGCGCGCTTCGAAGACGAAGCCCATGCCGCCGCGGCCGATGGTGCGCACGAGCTCGTAGCGCCCCGCGATGACGCGGCCGATCCACGCGGCCTCGTTGAGGGCGGCGCCGTGGTCCGACGACGCGGCGCCCGCGAGCGGGAGCGTGTCGGAGGCCGTCGCGCTGGCTTCGCCGTCGGGGGAAGACACCGCCGACTCTCTACCAGCCTATGCCCCTCGCTGTCGTGCGAAGCCTACAAAATCAGGCTCAGCGAGAGGCCTCCGGAGGCGAGCAGCCCCTCGCTGTCGGTGAGGTCGAAGTTGCGCCACGCGGCGCGCCCGAAGAGCCCGACGGCGAGGCGCGGGTGCAGCGCCACGTCGGCCCGCACCGCCACGCCGCCGATGAACTGCTCGGCGTCGCGCCGCAGGGTGCCCTCGCGGCACGCGGTGTCGCACTGCAAGAGGGCCGAGCCCGAGAGGTAGAGCCCGAGGTCGACCTCGTCGAGCACGAAGACCCACCCGATGTCGCCGCCTACTAGAAAGGGCGCGCCGAGCGCGTCGATCCACATGGCGTGGGCCTGCGCCGAGAGCGAGCGGCGAAAGAAGACCCCGGCCTCGAGGCCCACCACGAACACGGGCCGATCGAGGGGCACCGAGAAGCCCGTGACGAGGCCCGCGCGGCCCGAGAAGGCTCGCCCGCTGCGACGCGTGAGCACGCGGTCCGGCGGCGGCGGCGCGGCGACGGGCGCCGGCGCGGCGCGCGCGACGAGCGACACGGTGACGTCGTGCGAGGCGCCGGGGTCGACCACCACGCGTTGGACGGTGCGTTCGAAGCCCGCGCGCTCGAACACGATGACGTGCGCCCCCGGGGCGAGCGCGACGTGACAGGGCGTGTGGCCCGCGGGGCGCTCGCCCGCGTCGACGGTGACCGTCGCGTCGAGCGGGTCGGACGCGAGGAACACCTGCCCGGGCCGCTGGCGCAGGTTGGCGAGGCGGGCCTCGACCTCGCGGCGGTCGTCGGGGTCGCCGCTCTCGGCGAGGAAGCGCGTGTACTCGGCGATGGCGCCGGGCACGTCGGGCGCGCACTCGAGGGCCCGCGCGAGGTTGTACCGGGTGTCGGGGTGCGGAACGAGCTCCATGGCCCGCGCGAAGCCCGCCGAGGCCGCGATGCAGTCGCTCCGGCGCCACGCCTCCATCGCCTCCGAGAAGGCCGCC
>CAISKJ010001086.1 GCA_903885885.1 uncultured delta proteobacterium | reverse complement strand
CCTCGCCTCGATGGTGCGCTCGCCCATCCCCGCGCTCTCGCGCGGCTCGACGCCGCCGCGGCCCGCCGTCGCGCCCACACCGCCGGCGCCGCCCACGCCGCCCGCGCGCTCGACCAACACCCCCGCGGGGCGCGTGATCCAGAAGCCCTCGGCGCTCACCGACCTGCGCGCCGCGCTCGCGAGCGTGACGCTCGTGGCCGCGGGCCTCTTCGCCCGCTCGCGCAAGCGTCGGTAACGCCCATGAGCCCGCGCGCGCCCATCGCCCTCGTCGCCGCCCTCGCCGCGCTCGCCGTCGCGTGCGGCGGCCGCGACGAGGCGCCGTCACCCGCCCGCGTACCGCTGCGCTCGCCGCACGTCGACGCGGGCGCGACGCCCAACGCACCGCTGCGCGCGACGCTCCCCGCGGCCCCCGCGACCGACTACGCCCCCTCGGCCGCGTCGGTGCGCGACCACGGTCAGCTCCCCGGCGACGCGCTCTCGGCCATCGACCGCTGCTCGGTCTGCCACGCCGACATCTTCGCCCAGTGGTCGCTCTCGGCGCACCGCTTCTCGTCGCTCGACAACCCCTTCTATTTGCCTGCTTTTCGAGCGTCGCGTGAGGCCCGCGGCCCGGCCGTCACGCGCTGGTGCGGCGGCTGCCACGACCCCGCGCTGCTCTTCGCGGGCGACCTCGACCAGGCCGAGGTCGATCGGCGCCACGAGCGCGCCGCGGTCGGTGTGGGGTGCCTGCTTTGTCACTCCATCGAGCGCGTCCACGACCGCACGGGCAACGGCAACTATGTGGTCTCGCCCGACGGCGTCACGTATCCGCCGCGCGAGGGCACCGACCGCGAGGCCGTCGCGCAGCACCGCGCGCGCCTCATGCGCCCCCTCTTGCGCACCGCGGAGTTCTGCGCGAGCTGCCACAAGGTGGGCATCACCGAGGCCGTCAACGGCGCGCGGTGGCTCCGCGGCCAGAACGAGTTCGACCTCTGGGACCAGAGCGCCTACGCGGGCCACGACGTGGAGCGCCACGACCCCGACGTCGAGCGCCGCACCTGCCAGGGCTGCCACATGCCCCTCGAGCGCGCGACCCTCGGCGACCGCGCGGCCCACGACGGCATGGTGCGCTCGCATCGCTTCGCGGGCGGACACACCGCCCTCGCCGCCTGGGTCAACAGCCCCGAGATGCTCGCCGCGGAGCAGCGCGCCCTCGTCGGCGCCGTGCGCCTCGACGTGCTGCGCGCGCCCGTCACCGAAGGCTCGCACGCGCAGCGCGCAGAGCCCCTCGAGGCCCGCGCCCTCACCGCGGGAGAGGCCGTCGCCTTCGACGTGGTGATGGTCAACGAGGCCGTCGGGCACCGCTATCCGTCGGGCACCGCCGACGTGGCCGACACGTGGATCGAGGTGGTGGTGAGCAACGCGCGCGGCCCCGTAGCCCAGAGCGGGCTGCTCACGCCCAGCGACCCCGGGCCGCTGCGCGACGACGCGCACCGCCTCGAGCTGCGCCCCGTCGACGACCACGGGGCGCCCGCCCTCCTGCGCGACCCGCACCGGTACCGCGCGGTGGCGTACGACACCACCCTGCCGCCGCGCGCCGCGCGGGCCGTGCGGTACACCTGGCGCGTGCCCTCGGGCGCGGCCTTCGCGGGGCCGTACACCGTGACCGCGCGGCTCCTGCACCGACGCCTCGCCAACCCCTACGTGAGCGCCGCGTGCCGCAGCGCCGTCGCCGACCAGGGCCGCGCGTGCCCCGGCGAGTGGCCCGTCACCGTCGTCGCCGCGGTGAGCGCGACGCCCGGCGTCGACGGCGCGATTCGTCACGAGCCGGCGCTGCCCGCGGCGCTCACGGCCGCGTGGCGGCGCTGGTACGACCACGGCCGCGCCCTCGTCGAGTGGAACGTGCAAGAGCGCGTCGACCAGTCGCTCGGCAGCCTCGAGCGCGCGATCGCCGAGGCGCCCGAGCGCGCCGAGCCCTACGTCGAGCGCGCCCGCCTCTCGATCCGCGAGGGCCGCACCGACGAGGCGCACCGCTGGCTCGACGAGGCCGCGCGGCGTGCGCCCGGGGCCGCCGTGGTGCCCTACCTGCGCGGCGTCGCGGGCTCCGACGTGTGGCGCTGGGCCGAGACCGTGGCCCCCCTCGGCGAGGCCTACCGCGTCGCGCCGGGCAACGTGCGGCTCGCCGAGATGTACGCCAACAGCCTGGGCATCGCGGGGCGCCATCGCGAGGCGCTCGCGGTGATCACCGCGGGCCTCGGCATCGACCCCGAGCGCGCGCAGCTGCTCAACCTCGAGGCCCTCGAGCTCGACGCCCTCGGCGCCCACGACGAGGCCGCCCGCGCCCGCGCCGCGTGGGACCGTCACCGCACCCCCGACGCCCTGCCGGGCCTGCGCTCACGCTGCAAGCGCGACGTGCCCAACTGCGCCCGCGAGACCGAGCCGCTGCACGCCCACGCCCTCCACGACATTCGCTAAGACGTCTTATTCGTAGGGGTTTACAAAGAGCCGCAGCGGGTCGCTCACGGCCTGACGGGGCGGCGCGCGGGGCGTCGTCGGGGGCCGCGGGCGCGCGGCGACGAGCTGCGCGCGCGGCGCGGTCAGGGCGCTCGACGGCAGTGCGGACGCGACCGCGATGCACGCGGGGGGCGCCGCGCGGGGG
>CAISKJ010001085.1 GCA_903885885.1 uncultured delta proteobacterium | reverse complement strand
GGGGGACCGAAGCCGCCGTTGCCGCCAGGGGGGCCGTATCCACCGGGGGGAAAGCCGCCCGCTGCGTGCAACGGCGTAACCGAGTTCGAACCCTGAGACTGAATCATCGAGAACTCCTTCACACACCCTGTCGAAAGCGAGTGCGCCGAGCGCGCGTCGAGCGTCGTCGCGCTGCGTCTGCCCTCGTGAGGCCGCGATAGTACATGGCTCGACGCACCTTGCATCATTCCGCCCCGCCCGTTCTCGGTCATTGACTGTCCGTTGAGAGCAGGGCTCGCTCGAGGGCGGTCGAGCGCGCGGGGCCCGTGTGATCGCGCACCGCGGAGACCACGCGCGTGTAGGCCCCCGCGGCGTCGTGGCCCGCGGCGTCGTACGTCGCCCACGCGCCCGCCTCGTCGCGCGAGGGTGGGTCTTCGAGCGCGTAGATCCCGAAGCGCGGCGCCCAGCGTCCGAGCTCGTAGTTGTCGACGAGCGTCCAGTGGCAGTAGGCCCGCACGGGGATGTCTTCGGCCACCCGCGCGTGCAAGAGGGCCGAGAGGTACCCGCGGAGAAACGCGGGCCGCGTGAGCCCGTCTTCGCGGGGAATCACCCCGTCGCCCGCGTCGCGTCGTACGGCCATCCCGTTCTCGTCGATGTCGATGGGGAGCGCGGGCGCGGGCCACGTGAGGGTGCGCAGCGCGCGCACGAGGGCGACAGGCTCGGCGCGCCACTCCCACGGCTCGGCGAGGCGCACGGCGGCGAGGTCGAGGCCCGCGAGGCCGCGCAGCGAGACCCCGTCGGCCAGCAGCGACAGCAGCCCGTCGGCGCGGTGCAGCTGCTGCGCGGTGTAGGGGTCGTACACGTCGATCGCGAGGTGGTCGATGGGCGCTCGCGAGGAGCTACCGCGGTCGTAGAGGGCCGTGAGCGTGCGGTCGAACACGGCGGGTCGAACCGCCCCCGCGAGCGCGCCGTCGAGGGAGGCCGCGATGCGCGCCCTGCGCGAGCCGCGCTCGCCCTCGAAGAACGTGCCGTGAAAGCGCGCGCGGCCGTCGCGCAGAAAGGCCCCGAGGGCCTTCGGGGCGACGCCCAGCGAGGGCGCGCGCACGAGGTCGAAGAGGCCCTTGCCGAAGGTGTAGAGGTCGATGAAATTGAGGTTGGTGCCTACGTCGGGCGCGCCCCACGCCTCGCGGGCGTAGAGGGCGTGCAGCGCGCGCCACGCGAGGGTGTGCGCGCAGAGCATCGCGTCGAGGGCGCGCAGCGCGTGCCAGAAGCCCAGCGGGCTCCCGTGGGCCACCGCGCGCGCGCCGTGGGGAAACACCCCGGCCACCCAGCTCGCGAGCGCGAGCATGTTGGGCTCGTTGAGGGTGAGCAGCCGCGTGAGGGGGCGCTCGCCGCGGCGGGCGAGGGCGCGGTTGAGGGCGCGCGTCGCGTCGCGGGCGTAGTCGGCGAACACCGCGGGCGCGTCGCCCGTGAGCCAGAAGTCGGCGCCCAACCACGCGGGGTGCGTGAAGTGATGCAGGGTGACCATGGGCTCGAGGCCCCGCGCGCGCAGGAGGGCCACGCGGGCGGCGTAGGCCTCGACGGCGGCCCCGTCGAGCGAAGGGCCCGACGGGCAGAGCCGCGCCCACTCGACGCCCATGCGAAAGCGCGTGAGGCCCATCGCGCGCGCCCGCTCCGCGGCGTCGGCGAAGCGGCCCCAGAGGCCGGCGCCGGCGCCGCTGCGCTCGAGGCGACCCGCGCGCTCCCACGCGCGCCAGTTCGTCGCGGGCTCGTCGAGGCCGTTGAGGCCGCCCTCGCTCTGGAAGCCCGACGTCGCGACCCCGAACTCGAGCGCGTCGGCCCGCGCTGTGTGCAACGAATTGCGCCAGCCATGCAGTGTTTCGAGTGCGCTGTGCATCACGTGGTGCCCTCTGGCGCCGCGCGTGGTGCGCAGCCGTTGTGAGGCGCGTATTGTGCCCGTTGGGGCTTGTAGAACACTGTGAAAACCCTCAACGCTGAAGTAGCGTAGGCCCGAGCAACCATGAGCAGGATGGCGACACCGGGATCACTCCTCCCCGGAGGATTCGTGTTGGGGCGACTCAGCCACGCCGACCGTGTGGGGCTCGTGTACCGAGCGCACCACGCGGAGAACAAAGACGCGCGCGCCGCGTCGGCGCTGGTGCTCCACCCGCTCCACGTCGAAGAGCTGCGCGAGTGGTTCGAGAAGATGGCCGTGCTCGGTCGCAGCCTGCGTCACCCGAACCTCGTCGAGGTCTACGCGCTGGGCTACACGGCCAACGAGCTCCCCGTGGTGGTCACCGAGTGGGTCGAGGGCAAGACCACCCGCAACGAGCTCGCGACGGGCCGTGTGTTTTCGCCCTCCGAGGTCGCCCGCGTTGTGCGCGAGGTCTCCAACGCGCTCGACTATCTGCACCGACGCACGCCGCCCGTCTTGCATCGGGTCATCATGCCCGAGACGGTGCTCCTCAGCGCGCCCGCGGGCGCGGTGAAGCTCCTCGCGGTGGGCCACGCCGATCGCCCGCAGTACCCCGCGGCCAAGCCCTCGTACCTCTCGCCCGAAGAACTCTCGGGCGACGCCTCGCTCTCGCCCGCCTCCGACGTGTTCTCCCTCGCCTCGTTCGCGTACGAGATCCTCACAGGCCAGGTGGCCTTCAGCGGCAACCCTCACACCATCCTCGCGGCGGTGTACCGCTCGGCCTTCCCCCGCATCGGCGCCGCCGAGGGGGCCGCCGAGGTCGAGGCCGTGCTGTACCGGGCGTGGTCGCCCGACGCCTCGCGCCGCTACCAGAGCGCCGGGGCCTTCTCCGACGCGCTCTCGGGCGCCCTGGCCGACCTCTCGGGCGTCGTCACCAGCGGCCGTCGCGCCGTCTCCACGGGGCCCATGCGCGCGCCCACCTTTCCGTCTACGGGGCCCGCGGCGCCGGTGCAGTCGGCCACGGGGCGCTTCGCCGCCGCGTCGTTCCACGCCGACGCGCTGCGCACCTCGCGGCCGTTCATCGCCCCCCGCGCGGCCGTGCACGGCGCGTGGTCGTCGCCCCCGGCGCCCCAGTCTCAGGCGCCGCTGGTCATGTCGCACGGCTCCGCCGCGGTGAGCGCGCAGACGCAGCGCCCGCAGCCCCTCCGCGCGAGCGGGGTGCAGCCCTCGGCCTCGTGGGCGCCACCCGCCGCAAGCGGGCGCCCGTCGGTCACCGAAGGCCACGGCCTCGACGACGCCTCGCGCCGCGAAGACCTCTCCGACGAAGACTCTCTCACCGGCCGCCTCGACGAGGCCCTGCAGCGCGGCGCGCGCCTCACCGACGACGACATGGTGCTCGCGCCCCCGTCGCAGCCCGCGATGCGCAAAGACCCGCTCTTCATGCCCACCGGGCTCGACAGCCACGGCGGCGTGGCGCGCCTCCTCGACCCCCACGGCGGGGGCATCCGCCGTCACTCGGGCGAGTTTCCGCCCGCGCAGCTGCGCCGCACGACGGGCGAGTTTCCCCCGGCCACGCGGCCCACGGGCGAGTTTCCGCCCGCGCAGATCCGTCGCACCACGGGCGAGTTCGCGCCTGCGCGCACCACGGGCGAGTTCGCGCCCGCGCGGGGCACCGGTGAGTTTCCGCAGCCCGTTTCGCGCGCCACGGGCGAGTTCGCGCCCGCGCCGGTGTTTCGCGCCCCGACGGGTCCGCACATCGTCGCGCGCCGCGCCTCCGAGGGCGCTCCCCCCGCGCAATCGCCCTCGCGCAAGCCCGCCTCGGGCGTGACGCCGCTCGCGCCCTCGGCGTCGGCCAGCGCCGTTCCTGGGTCCGAAATCACGCTCCAGCGCAGCCCCTTCGAACGCGACGCCTTCGCGCCCGCCGCCGCGAAGGTCCCTACGGGCCGCAACGCCGCCGCGCGGGGTGAGGTGCGCCTCACGTGGCCCGTGCTCGCGGGCCTCCTCGCGGGCCACTCGGTGCTCACCGTCGTGCTGGTGCTGGCGCTCAGCCACGTGCTCTCGACGCGCGCGCCGCAGTCGGAGCATCGCCCCGATCCCCCCCCGCCCACCCTACTCTGTGGGTTATTGCATGATGATCACCCCCCCCATTCCCGCGCGCGCGCACTCGCACGCCCTCGCAGACGTTCAACCCCGCTGACCAGGGCAGCACGTACCTGTTCCAGTCCTCAGGGCACACGCTGC
>CAISKJ010001084.1 GCA_903885885.1 uncultured delta proteobacterium | reverse complement strand
CGGCCCGCGCGAGGGCCCGCTCCGCGAGGTGGGTGATCACCCGCGCGAGCGCGCCCGCCGACACGTGGGCGTGCACCGGCGCGGGGCACTCGACGCGCAGCGCGACGCCGGGGTGCGCCGCGTACCCGGCGCAGTCGGACACCGTGTCGGCCACGAGGGCGCCGAGCTCGTGCGCGTCCGCCGCGTGGTCCGCGGGCTCCTCGGCCACGAGCGAGAACTGCTTCAGCAGCGCCGCGGCGCGCGTGAGGTTGCCGTTGAGGAGCGCGAGCGAGTCGCGCGAGTCCTGCAGGTGGCCGAGCACCGCGGCGCGGCTCGGCTGCGGCACCGTGAGCGCCCCGTGCAGGTCGCGGAGCGCGTCGCTGAGAAACGAGCTCGCGGTGACGGCCACGCTGAGCGGCGTGCTGAGCTCGTGCGCGACGCCCATCACGAGGCGCCCCACCGCGGCCTGACGCTCGTGACGGAGCACCTCGGCCTGCAGCGCGCGGGCGCGGCGCTCGTCGCGCTGGAGCCGCAGCTGCGTCTCGACGCGCGCGCACACCTCTTCAAACTGAAAGGGCTTGGTAATGTAGTCGACGCCGCCGCGACGAAAGGCCTCCACCTTCTGCGCGGTGTCCTGGTCGCCCGAGAGAAAGATCACCGGCACCTGCCGAAAGCGCGCGTCGGCCTTGAGCGCGTCGCAGAGCTCGAAGCCCCCCATCACGGGCATGTGAATGTCGAGCACCGCGAGGTCGACCGGCGCCCGCGCGAGCAGCCGCAGCGCCGCCTCGGCGCTCGTGGCCGCGCGCGTCGTGTACCCGGCGCGCGAGAGCATGGCCCCGAGCACGTGCAGGTTCTCGGGCACGTCGTCGACGAGCAGGATCGAGGCCGCTTCGGGCGCCATCGCGCTTGGTATGCAACCGCTCCGTCGCGATCACAATCACAACTCGACGGCCGAGCCTTCGCGCACACGGCTCGCTACGACGATCGTACGGGTCTTAGAGGGTGCCCTACGCCCACGCGGCGCCGACGGGCACCGCGCGGACGTCCGAGGTCTGGCGGGCTACTGCAGCACGGGGAGCGAGCGGGTCTTGGCGACCGCGGCCTGCTCCACGAAGGCGGGGATCTTGTCGAAGTTGAGGTACCGGTACACCTTGTCGGACTTGGCCTGCAGGTCGTTGGCGTACGTGAGGTACTCCGCGGGCGTCGGCAGGCGGCCGAGCATCGACGCGACCGCCGCGACCTCCGCCGAGCCGAGGAACACGTTGGTGTCGCGCCCGAGGCGGTTGGGGAAGTTGCGCGTCGACGTCGAGATCACCGTGGCGCCCGGCATCGTCTGCGCCTGGTTGCCCATGCACAGCGAGCAGCCCGGCATCTCGGTGCGCGCGCCGGCGCCCGCGAACTGCGCGTACACGCCCTCGTCCATGAGCTGCGACTGGTCCATGCGCGTGGGCGGGGCCACCCAGAGGCGCGTGGGCACGGGCTTCGAAAACTTCTGCAGCAGCGAGCCCGCCGCGCGAAAGTGCCCGATGTTGGTCATGCACGAGCCGATGAACACCTCGTCGATCTTGGTGCCCTGCACCTCCGAGAGCTTCTTGATGTCGTCGGGGTCGTTGGGGCACGCGAGGAGCGGCTCGGTAATCTGATCGAGGTCGATCTCGATCACCTTGGCGTACTCGGCGTCGGCGTCGGGCTCGAGCAGCACCGGGTCGGCGAGCCACGCCTCCATCTTCGACGCGCGGCGCTCGAGCGCGGCCGCGTCGCCGTAGCCGTTGGCGATCATCGAGCGCAGGAGCACCACGTTGGAGCGCAGGTACTCGATCACGGGCTCCTTGGCGAGGCGCGTGGCGCAGCCCGCGGCCGAGCGCTCGGCCGTCGCGTCGCTGAGCTCGAAGGCCTGCTCGATGGTGAGGTTGGGCAGCCCCTCGATCTCGATGATGCGGCCGTTGAAGAGGTTCTTCTTGCCCTTCTTGGCCACCGTGAGATCCCCGGTCTGCAGGGCCGCCCACGGAATGGCGTTCACGAGGTCGCGCAGCGTAACGCCCGGCTGCATCGTGCCCTTGAAGCGCACGAGCACGCTCTCGGGCATGTCGAGCGGCATGATGCCGAGCGCCGCCGCGAAGGCCACGAGCCCCGACCCCGCGGGAAACGAGATGCCGAGCGGAAAGCGCGTGTGCGAGTCGCCGCCGGTGCCCACCTGGTCGGGCAGGAGCATGCGGTTGAGCCACGAGTGAATGATGCCGTCGCCGGGCCGCAGGGCCACGCCGCCGCGCGTGTGCATGAACTCCGGCAGCGTCTTGTGCGTGTCCACGTCGACGGGGCGCGGGTACGCCGCCGTGTGGCAGAACGACTGCATCACGAGGTCGGCCGAGTAGCGCAGGCACGCGAGCTCCTTGAGCTCGTCGCGGGTCATGGGGCCCGTCGTGTCTTGCGATCCGACCGTCGAGGTCACGGGCTCGCAGTAGGTGCCCGGGCGCACGCCCGCGACGCCGCACGCGCGGCCCACGATCTTCTGCGCGAGGGTGAAGCCGCGACCGGTGTCGGGCGGCTGCACGGGCAGACGAAACGCCTCGCTCGCCGCGAGCCCGAGGGCCTTGCGCGCGCGGGTCGTCACGCTGCGCCCGATAATGAGCGGAATGCGCCCGCCGGCCTGCACCTCGTCGAGGAGCACCTGGGTCTTCAGCTCGAAGGTGGCGATGGTCTCGCCCGCCTCGTTGGTGATGCGACCCTCGTAGGGGTACACGGTGATCACGTCGCCCATGGCGAGGCGCGTCACGTCGCACTCGATGGGGAGGGCGCCCGAGTCTTCCATGGTGTTGAAGAAGATCGGCGCGATCTTGCCGCCGAGCACCACGCCGCCCGAGCGCTTGTTGGGCACGTGCGGAACATCATCACCCATGTGCCACAGCACCGAGTTGGTGGCCGACTTGCGCGACGACCCGGTGCCCACCACGTCGCCCACGTACGCGATGGGGTGACCCTTCTTCTTGAGCTCCTCGATCTGCGCGACGGCGTTGGTAATGCCCTCGCGCGGGTTCTTGAGCATCGCGAGCGCGTGCAGAGGAATGTCAGGGCGGCTCCACGCATCGGTGGCGGGCGAGAGGTCGTCGGTGTTGGTCTCGCCCACGACCTTGAACACCGTCACGGTGATCTTGGCGGCCAGCGACGGGCGGCTCGTAAACCACTCGGCGGCGGCCCACGACGCGAGCACGGCCTTCGCGTTGGCGTTGCCCGCGGCGGCCTTCTTCTCCACGTCGTCGAAGGCGGCGAACACGAGGAGCGTGCGCGAGAGCTGCTTCGCCGCCACGGCCCCGAGCGCGGCGTCGTCGAGGAGCTCGACGAGCGGGTCGACGTTGAAGCCGCCGAGCATGGTGCCCAGGAGCTCGGTGGCGCGCACCCGGTCGAGGAGCGGCGACGCGGCCGTGCCCTTCGCCACCTCGGCGAGAAAGGCCGCCTTCACGCGCGCGGCGTCGTCGACGCCGGCGGGCACGCGGTTCGAGAGCAGGTCGAGGAGAAAGGCCTCCTCGCCCGCGGGAGGGCTCTTGAACAGCTCGACGAGCGCCGTCACCTGGGCCGCGTCGAGGGGGAGCGGAACGACACCCTGTTCGGCACGCTTCGCCGCGTGCTCGCGATACGCCTTCAACATCGCAGTTCTCCTTCTGGAGCCGGTCGGTCGCCGCGCACCGTGGCGCCCCTCGGAGCGCCCGCGCGGTGCATCGGTCGACGCGGAACCTAACGCACGCTCCCCATGCATGGAATTGGATAGTTTCGATCGTATCCATGCGAACAATGCATGGATGGATCTGCTCCTCATGCGCTCCTTTCTGGCCGTGGCCGAGCACCGGACGATCACCCGCGCCTCGCGCGCCCTGGGGCTCACGCAGCCCGCGCTCACGCGTCGCCTGCAGCTCCTCGAAGAAGACGTCGGCGCCCAGCTCTTCGAGCGCAGCCGCCGCGGCATGGCCCTCACCGACGCGGGGCGCCTGGTGGCCGACGAGGCCCGCGCCCTCGTCGACCGCTACACCGCGATGCGCGAGCAGGTGCGCGCGCGCCTCACGCTCGAAGAGGGCGTGGTGCGCATCGGCGGCGGCGCGACGGCGGTGTCGTTCGTGGTGCCGCAGGCCATCGCGCGCTTTCAGAAGAAGCACCCCGGCGTGCGCTTTCACGTGCGCGAGGCCGGCAGCCGCGACGTCGAGGCCGACGTGCGCGACGAGCGCATCGAGCTCGGCATCGTGACGCTGCCGCTCCACTCGCAGGAGTTCGACGTGGTGCCCCTGCGCCGCGACCGCATCGTGCTCGTGGCCGCGCCCGACCACCCGCTGGCCCGCCGCCGCCGCGTCGACGCGAAAGACCTCGCGGGGCAGAGCTTCGTGGGCTTCGAAGCGGGCAGCGCCATCCGTCAGCTCGTCGACACCGCGCTGCGCGACGCGGGCGTCGAGGTCAACGTGCAGATGGAGCTGCGCTCCATCGCGGCCACCCTCGAGATGGTGGCCCACACGCAGAGCCTCGCCTTCGTGAGCCAGCTCGGCGTCGAGGGTCGCGACACGGGCGTCACGGTCATCGACGTGAAGGGCATCGCCATTCACCGCGGCCTCGCGCTCATCAGCAAGCTCGGTCGCCCGCTCT
>CAISKJ010001083.1 GCA_903885885.1 uncultured delta proteobacterium | reverse complement strand
GCGGCGGCGCCCGTCGGCGCGGCGGCGGGGGCCATCACGGGGGCGGCCACGGCGGGGGCCGGCGGCGGGGGCGGCGGGGCCGTGAGCTGCGCGATCACAGTGGCGATCACGCCGAGGGGCGTCACGATGGCGCCGCCCAGGAGGAGCTTGCGCGAGAAGCCCTGCGTCGAGGCGAGGAGCTCGTCGCGCGACTTGTCCATGATGAGCAGCGAGGTCCAGCTCGGCGAGCCGATGGTGCCGTCGTCTTGCAGCTTGCCGTTCACGTACACGGGGCCCTTGGGCTCGAGGTACTCCTCGGTGACGTAGAACGACGCCGTGACGGGCACGTCGATCATGCGGCCGAGGGGCCCGGCCACCTGCACGTTGGGCGGAATCGAGAAGACCGGCGTCACCTCGAGGGGCTTCGCCGTCATCGCGGCCATGAGCCCGCGGCTGAACTTCTTACGCGTGAACGGCTTGGCCGAGCAGAACTCGCCGCCGCGCTTCGGGTCGATGTTGACCACCACGTGGCCGCTGCCATCGTTGACCGCGAAGGGCACCGACTGGTTGTTCTCGAAGACCGTGTACTTGGCCTCGGCGCCCTTCTCGCCCCACTCGGCCTCGAGGCGCATCTTGAAGAACACGCACTGCGCGCCGCTCACGGGCGACGTGAGAAGCTGCTGCGTCTGCAGCTGCCCTTGCGTCGAGATGGCGCCCTTGGCGTTCGCGATCGAGCGCCCCTGCGCCGCCACCTGACCCGTCGGCGCGAAGGGCGTATCGCCCAGGCGCCCCGCGCGCATGCGCTGCACGAGGCCGCCGAGCAGCGTCATGACGCCGACCAATAACAAGATCATTCCGAGTGCGCTCATCCCACGAACTTTCTTTGAGCCGACCCGCGAGGGTCGAAAGGTTTGTAGAGTTGCCCCTGCGCGCGCATAAGAAATGGGGCCACGGTGCGCGTCAAGGTTCTCACCCTGCGCTGCGCATGCCGCACGCGAAGGTCGCCCGATGGCGACGCCGTCAGCGTTCGTCGAGCTCTTCGGCGAGGTAGGCGAGAATCACCTCGTCGAGCGAGCGCTCGCTCACGAGGCGGTCGCCGAAGGGGGTAGAGCTCTTGGTGGCGAGCGGGCTCGACTTGAGCGCGCTCGACGCGAGCGCCCTCGCCGCCGACGCGGGAGGCATCGCCGGCGCGCGCGCCACGGGCCCGGGGACACGCGCGGCCGCAGGGCGAAGCGGCGGCGGGCGCGTCGACCCCGTCGCCGACGAGAGCGACGGCGGCGTCAAGGCCGGGCGCTGCGCGGCGCCCCACGGACCCGAGCGCTTCGCCGGGATCGCGGGCTGCGGGGTCACGGGGATCGTCGCCGCGAAGTCGATCTCACCGGGCGCCGACGAGGTCGTAAAGCTCTCCGTCGGCTCGATGAACTGGCTCTCGTCGACCTCGATCGCGTCGTCGGGCGAGGTCGTGAGCGCCGCGAGGTCGACGGCCTCGGGCGCGATCGCGGCGGGTCGCTGCACCGGCGCCGGAACCTGTATCGTCGGGCGGTCGTCGTCGAACGCGGCCTCGGGCGCATCGACGGTCGGCGCGGCGACGACGGGCGCGGCGATCAACGGCGTGGAGGGCGCGAGCGCGGCCACCGGCGCGAGCGGCGCGGCGGGCGCGACAGAAGGCGAAGCGGGCGCGACAGCGGGTTCGAACTGACCGTCGAAGTG
The DNA here is from genome assembly GCA_903885885.1 of uncultured delta proteobacterium. GTDB lineage: Bacteria > Myxococcota_A > Polyangia > Polyangiales > CAISKJ01. The sequence goes on along the minus strand of CAISKJ010001083.1, from coordinate 34 downwards.
ACCGTCGCGCAGGGCCACGAACATCGACTTGTGC
>CAISKJ010001082.1 GCA_903885885.1 uncultured delta proteobacterium | reverse complement strand
CCCCCGTGACGCGGCGAATGGCGCCGCCCTTGCCCGACGCGTCGTTGCCTTCGAACACCGACACCACGGCCGTGCGACGAAACTTCTTGTCGCGCGTGAGCATCGCGAGGCGGCCCTGCCAGCGCTCGAGCGAACGCGCGTAGTCGCGCTCGGTCAGGGGCTGGTCGAGCGTGAGCGACTTGATGAGCGTGACCCGGTCGATCGACGGCAGCAGCGGCGGCGGCGTGCGCTCGGGGCCGCGCGCGGCGGGCTTCTCGTCGAGGCGCTCGCGCAGCGCCGCGAGGAGCGTGGTGCCCACCGTGAGGTTGCGGTAGCGGGCGTCGTTGCCGGCCACCACGATCCACGGCGCCTCGGCGGTGCTCGTCGCGCGCGTGAAGCGCTCGGCCACGCGTTCGAAGCGGTTGTAGAGCCGGGTGTACTTGCGCTCGCGCTCGGTGACGCGCCACGCCGTGAGCGGGTCGCGGGCGAGGGCGCGCATGCGCTTCTTCTGCTGCTTCTCGGTGAGGTGAAACCAGAACTTGAGGAGCAGCGTGCCCTCGTCGCAGAGCATGCGCTCGAAGCGCTGAATCTCGGCGATCTGCTGGTCGAGCTGGGCGTCGGTGAGCTCGCCCATCACCCTTCGCACGATGGGCTGCGAGTGCCACGCCCCGAACAAGATGCCCACCTTGCCCTTCGGCGGCAGCGCGCGCCAGTAGCGCCACATGCGGGGCCGGTCGCGCTCCTCGTCCGACGCGTCGGAGAAGGCGTGCACGAGGAGGTGCCGCGGGTCCATCCACTCCGAGAGGAGGTTCACCGTCTCGCTCTTGCCCGCGCCCTCCACGCCGCCGATCACGATCACGACGGGGAAGCGCGCCGCCTGCGCCACGTCGAACTGCGCGTTGAGCAGCGCCTCGCGGAGCTTCGGCTCCTCGCGGCGGTAGCGCTCCTTGTCGACGACGTGCTCCAGATTCGCCGAGTCGAACATGGCTCCGATGGTAACGCCGCGCGCCGCGCGTCTACCCGCCTTCTGCGCACCATCGACGCCACATCGCGCGCCACGCCTCGGCCATCGCGCGCGCGAACGCGGCGCGGTCGCACAGGGGCGATCGCGCGACGCGCTCCCGCTGGGCGGAGCGGCGTGCGGCGAGGGCGTCGAGGTCGTGCGCGAGGTGCGCGGCGCGGGCCACGTAGGCGTCGTCGTCGGCTGCCACGAGGTCGTCGAGGCCGACGCGCGAGAGCAGGTCGGCGCCGACGCGCGCCGCGTGGCGATCGCCCGCGCGCGTCACGACGGGAACGCCCATCCACAGGGCCTCGCAGGTGGTCGTGGTGCCGTTGTAGGGGAAGGGGTCGAGGGCGATGTCGACGTCGGCGTAGCGCGCGAGGTGGCGCCGCACGGTGGGCTCCTCGGCCGCGAGGCGCAGCCGCGAGGGGTCGACCCCGTGGGCGGCGAAGCGTCGCTCGACGAGGGCGCGCGTGCCCGGGTCGGCCAGGGGCGACGACTTGAGCAGCAGGGTCGAGGCGGGAACGGCGCCGAGCACGCGGCTCCAGAGCGCGATCACGGGCGCGTTGAGCTTCGAGAGGTTGTTGAACGACCCGAAGGTGACGCTCCCCGCGCGCGCCGCGGGCGGCGGTGTCACGTCGGGCGCGTCGGCCCACGGCTCGTAGCAGAGAAAGCACCCGTCGAGGCGCGCGAGGCGCTCGGGGTAGCGCGCGTCGTCGGGGCCTGGCGGGTCGGCGACGGCGTCGGTGACGCGGTAGTCGATCGCCGCGAGGCCGGTGGTGTTGGGGTACCCGAGCCACGTGACCTGCACCGGCGCGGGGCGCAGCGCGAAGGCCCCGAGGCGGTTTCCGCTGGTGTGGCCGCCGAGGTCGACGAGCACGTCGATGCGGTCGGCGCGGATGCGCGCGGCGAGGGCGGCGTCGGAGTCGCCCGCGACGTCGGCCCACCCGTCGGAGAGGGACTTGAGGCGCGCGGTGGTCTCGTCGACGCGCACGCCGCTCGCGTAGCAGAAGACCGCCACGGCGCCGCGGTCGAGGCCTTCGAGGAGCGGGCCGAGGAAGAACGTCACCGAGTGCGTGCGCAGGTCTGACGAGACGAAGCCCACGCGCAGGCGTCGCGCGGGGTCGCGGTCGTTGGCGTGCGCGGCGCGCGGCGCCTCGACCGATGCGCCCCACGCGCGGTGCTCGCGGGCCACCTCGTCGGGCGAGAGCTCCGCCGAGAGGTTGAGCGCGTAGAGGAGGTTCGAGCGCACGGCGGCGTCGCGCGGGGCGAGCGCGACGGCCGCGCGCAGGGCCGCGACCGCGCCCTCGGCGTCGCCCATGAGCTGCAGCGCGTTGGCGAGGTTGTTCTGCGCCGCGGAGCTGCGCGGGTCGAGCGCGAGCGCCGCGCGGTACTGCGCGATCGCGTCGGTGAGCAGGCCCTTCGCGCGGTACGCGGCGCCGAGGTTGAGGTGCGCGTGGGCGCCCGCGAGGCCGCACGCGAGGGCGTGGCGGATGAGGGCCACGGCGCCGTCGTGGTCGCCCCGCTGCAGCGCGATGACGCCGACGAGGTGCAGCGCGTCGGCGTCGCGCGGGTTCGCGGCGATCACCTGGGCGTAGAGGCGCTCGGCCTCGTCGAGGCGGCCCTCGTTGTGGAGCTTCGTCGCGGCCGTGAGGAGGGCCACGCGCTGAGTCGCAGACATCGCGCGAGTGTAGCGAGGCGGCGCGGCGGCGCGTGAGCGCTCAGTGATCCCAGCGCAGGGTGACCATGGTTTGCCCGAAGCCGCCGGGGAAGATGCCCTCGGGCGAGCGCGACGCGATGAACACGTTGGGGCGGCCCTGCGCGTCGGTGAAGTAGCCCTGGAGGTTCTTCACCGCGAGGGCGAGGCTGAGCCCCGTGCGACGGTGCGTGTAGCGCGCGGCGAGGTCGACGGTGTGGTACGCGTCGATGGGGCCGAAGAGGCCGTCGGCGCTGCCCACGGGGGTGTTCTCGCGGTCGCTGTAGTGGCGCGACACGAAGTTCCACGTGGCCTGCGCGGTGAAGCCGAGGGGGTGCTCGAAGGCGAGGCTCGTGACGAGCGTGTGGGGCACCGCCTAGGGCACGAGGTTGCCGTCGAGGGCGGCCTCGCGCGAGCCCGCCTCGCGGATGAAGCGCGCGTCGATGAAGGTGTACCGCACGCCGAGGGTGAGCCCCCAGTTGAGCCCCGCGCCGCGGGCGAGGTCGGCGCTGACGGCGGCCTCGACGCCCATGTGCCGCGAGGCGCCGCCGTTGGTGAACTCGCTCTCGTTGCCGCTCAACTGAATGATCTCGTTCTGAAAATCGAGCAGGAAGGCGGTGGCCTCGGCGCGCATCCACGCCCAGGGCTGCGCGCGGCCGCCGACCTCGTAGTTGAGGCTGCGCTCGGCGGCGAGGTCTTGATCGACGCCGGCGGCTGTGATGGCGGCGGCGATGCGCGGCGGCGCGTAGCCGACGTGCGCGCCCGCGAAGAGGGTGTACCGCGGCTTCACCCAGCTCACGCTCGCGCCGGGGATCACCGCGAGGTTCGACCCCGAGCCGCCGCGGTACACGTCGACGCCCGCGTCGCGGCGCATGAGGCGGTTGAAGGTGTAGTACTCGACGCGCACGCCCGGCACGAGGTGGAGCTGGTCGAAGAGGATCACCCGGTCTTGCACGTAGGCCGCGGCGGCGAGGCCCCCGCGCACGTCGTCGGTCGCGAGGTCGCCCGCGCGGGCCGTGGCCCCGCGGCCGAGGAGCACCTGCAGGTGGGCCTGCTCGCCGAGGAGGCGCGCGCCCGCGTCGAGCTCGTGGCGCACGGGGCCCGTGGCGAAGCGCGCGTGGAGGCGCGGCTCGACGCCGTAGACCTCGTAGGCGCGGTCGTTGGAGAGCGACTCGTCGCGGAGGTAGAGGGCGCCGCCGGGCGTCTGCTGGTCGCCCGTGATGCGCTCGTAGAGGAGGCCCGCGGCGGGCGAGCGGTCGAAGCGCTGACGGTCCCAATCGCGCTGCGTGGTGTAGCCGTAGACGAGGGTGCGGAGCTCGACGCGCGGCGTGATGCGCCAGGTGTGAACGAGCCCGAGGCTGTACCGACGGAGGCGAAAGTAGTCGTAGCGGGCGGGGTTCTGGTTCGGGTCGGCGTCGTACATCGACTGCGTGAGCCCGAGGTACGTCGACGCCGAGCCCTCGGTGTAGACGCCCGCGCGCACCATGAGCTCGCTGCGCGGCCCCAGCTGCAGAAAGAACTTGCCGAAGAAGTCGTTGACCTCGAAGCCGATGCCGCGCACCCCGTCGCCCTGACGGCGCATGGCGCTCACGATGAACGCCGCGTTGTCGACGCGGTTGCCGTAGGTGCCCTGCCAGATCCACAGGCCGCGGTCGCCACCGGTCGTGCGCAGCGACCACGACTCGCGGTTGGGCGCCGACGGGGTGACGTAGTTGATCACCCCGCCGATGGTTTGCGGGCCGTAGAGAATGTTGCCCGAGCCGCGGACGACCTCGAGGCGCCCCATGCGCTCGATGGGCGGGTTGTAGTACATCTCGGGCTCGCTGTAGGGCGCGAGCGAGATGGGGATGCCGTCTTCGAGCATGAGCACGCGGCGGCTGCGCGTGGGGTCGAGGCCTCGCACCGAGATGTTGGGCCGCAGGCCCGCGCCCTCCTCGTCGCGCACGTACACGCCGGGCACGCGGCGCAGCACCTCGGCGGCGTTGAGCGGCTGCGTGCGCTGCATCTCGCGCTCGCCGATGACCGTGGTCGCGCCGGGGACGCGATCGATCGCGCCGCGCCCCGAGCCCACCACGCGGGCCTCTCCCGCGTCTTCGTCGCGCGCGGGGGGCGGCTGCGGGGCTTCGGGCTGCGGGGCTTGAGGCTGCGCGACAACAGCCCGCGGGGCCTCGGGCTGCGGGGCTGCGGCAGGCGGTTCTGCGGGCTGCGGCTGCGCGGCGGGCACCTGCGGGATGCGGTCGTCATTCAGTCCTCTCTCCACTCGCTG
>CAISKJ010001081.1 GCA_903885885.1 uncultured delta proteobacterium | reverse complement strand
GTCGGAGCCCCCGCGTCGAGGGCCCGCGGGCGCGCGCCCGCGTCGACCGCGCTCGGCCCCTGCGGCGGCGTCACCGTCGAGGGCGCGAGGGGCTGAAACGCGAGGCGCTTGACCACCACCGTGACGTCGACGGCGCCCAGGCGCGTGTGCAGTGTCTCCTCGCGCCCGCCGCGCCACCAGAGCCACCCGGCGCCTACGCGGTCGGGCAGCGCGAGGTCCATCTCGTCGACGCTCACCCGAAACGGAACGTTCGCCACGAGCCGCGCGGCGTTGATGGCGCCCTCGCACACGCGGCTGCTCTCGCACGGCCCCAACGCCACCGACTCGTCGCGCGGAGACACCGTCACGCGCAGCTCGGGCCCGCTCCCGTCAACGTCCCACGGGCCTCCCTGGCGCGTGCGATCGGCCTCGACGCGCACGCGAATCTGCACCCACACGTCGCCCCCGGGCGGGGCCGCGGGCTGCGGCGGGTCGTCGGGCGTCGCGCGGTCCCACAGCGTGTAGGCCGCGCTCGCGAGGACGCCCAGCAGCAGCGTCACGAACACGCGTCGGAGCCACCCGCCGCCCCGAGCAGGCGTTCGCACCGCGGGGAGCTCGCGCGTCGCGGGCCCCGTCACGGCGCTGCGCAATTCGGCCTCGAGCGCGGGCGTCGGCACCGGGTCACCGAAGGTGCGGGCGAGCGCGGCGAGCACCTGCGACACGTGCTCCTGCGAGGGCGCCCCCTCGCCCGCGGCCACGAACGCGTTCTGCAGCATCGAGCGCGCGAGCTGCGGCGCCGCCACGCCCGCGAGCGCGAGCCAGAGCACCGCGCTGCCCGACGCCGCGTGGTCGCGCAGGGGCTCCCACGCGCGCCGCGCGCCGGGCGGGGCCATGGTTACGCCGACGTAACCTCGCGCGGTCGCGGCGTCGCCGGGGGCGCACGGATCGAGCGGCAGCGAGCGCAGCCCGCACAGCATCGCGAGCTTCAGCGCGAGGTGCCCCGCGGGGAGCCTCCCCACCTCGGCGCGCAGCCACGCCGACACGTCGCGCACGCGCACGGGCCCCGCGCCCTGCCACGCGGCGAGCACCGTCGCGGTGCCGTGAAAGCGCTCGATCCACTCGAAGACGTAGCCCCGCGCGGCCTGCGCCTCGAGCTGCTGCCACCCGCGCTGATAGGCGCGCACCACGTCCTGCGCCGACGCGATCGGCAGGTCGCGCGGCCCCCACTCCATCACCATGCCCGTGTGCCCCAGCGACCAGAGCAGGGCGTTGAGCTCGCCGTCCTCGTCGCGCGGCGGCCGCGGCGTCGGCGCGAGCTCCACGTCGGGCGCCACCACCGACAGCCACGCGAGGAGCTCGCCCGACCGCAGCGCGCGCTTGAGCGAGTCCCACACCTCGGCCACCTGGGCCGTCACGCGCAGCTGCGCCGTCGACGTGAGCGTGGTCTCCGCGCCGGCGCCATCGCTCACCGCGAGGGTGCCCGCCCGCGCGTGGTTGTACACGCCCATCCACAGCGGCAGCGTGTCGGCGGCGCGCGTCGTGTCGGCGCGCGCGCGGCGCAGCGTGTCGGCCCACAGCTCGTCGCGCAGCACCGGCGGCAGCGACTCGAGCCACGCGAGCAGCTCGCCCGACGCGTACAGGGCCGCGAGCGGGTCGCGCAGCGCGGGCCGGGCGAGCACAGCGCGCGCGAGCGTCGCAGGGTCGCCCACGCCCTCGTCGCCCACCACGAGGGGCTCTCCGAGCGACCACGCGAGGCGCTTGAGCCCGAGGGGTTCGCCGCGCGCCACGAGGTCCGCCGCGCCCGCCGCGGGGATCCACCCCTGCATGCGGAGCCACGCCGCGAGCGAACCGTCGCGGGCCGCGCGCGCGAGGTCGTCGAGGGTCACGGCCGCGCTCCGCACCGCGGGCGCGATCTCGCCGGGGGCGCGGAGCCACGCGCCGCCGAGGCAGAGGTCCTTGCGCCCGAGGGCCCACGCCTGCGAGTGGACCGCGAGCGCCCCCGAGCCTCCGCGCTCGGCGATCATGCGCGCGTCGCGGGCCCGCTGCTGCATCTCGGGCGACGCCCCGTTGGCGCGCAGCCACGCGAGCACCGCGCCGCTGCGCACGGCCTCGGCGCCCTGCGCGGGGTGCTGCAG
>CAISKJ010001080.1 GCA_903885885.1 uncultured delta proteobacterium | reverse complement strand
CGTCGACGAGATCGTCGGGAGCGTGCGCGAGTGGTACCGCCAGCGACGTGAGCACGCCGCCGCGGTCTGACCCGCCCGCGATTCTGTCAGACGACGGCGCGAAACTCGTCGACCATGCGGGTGACGACCTCGAGGCCGCGGCGCCAGAAATCGGGGTCGGTGATGTCGATGCCGATGTTGGCGAGGAGCCGTTGCGGCGTGTCGCAGCCGCCGCTCGCGAGGAGCTCGAGGTAGCGCGGCACGAAGGGCTGGCCGTCGCGTTCGAACTGCGCGTAGAGGGCGAACACGAGGAGCTGCCCGAACGCGTACGAGTAACAATAGAAGCGGTAGTGCACGAGGTGGGGGATGCCCGCCCAGCCCCAAACGTCGTGGGGGCCGCGCTCGACGGAGTCGCCGTAGAAGCGAGCGAGCTCGCTCGACCAGAGGTCGCACAGGGTGGCGGCGGGCATCACGGCGTCGGCGCGGCGCGCGTGGGCGTTCATTTCGTAGCGGGTGAAGCACACCTGGCGGTGAATGGTGCCGAGCGCGTCTTCGATGCGCGACGCGAGGAGCTGGCGGCGCACCGCGGGGTCGGTCTCGCCCGCGAGGAGGTTGCGCGCGACCATCATCTCGCCGAACACGCTGGCCGTCTCGGCCATCGGCGTGGTGGGCCAGTAGTTGAGCAGCCGCTGGCGCTCGCCCGCGAGCGCGAAGTGAACGCCGTGACCCAGCTCGTGCGCGAGGGTCATCACGTCGCTCAGGCGGCCGTTGTAGTTCATCATCACGCGGGGCGAGAGGCCGGGCACCATGCCCGAGCAGAACGCGCCGTCGCGCTTGCCCGCGCGGGCAGCGGCATCGATGCGCCCCTCGGTGAAGAAGGCCTCGGCGAGCGCCCCGAGCTGCGGGTCGACGCTCGCGAAGCCGCGGAGCACCTCGGCGCGCGCGCTCTCCCACGGAACGTCGCGCTCCCCCGAGGGGTACGGCGCGAGCACGTCGTGGGTGGCGAGGCGCTCGAGGCCGAGGGCGCGGGCCTTGAGGCGAAAGTACTCCTGCGCGACGGGGTAGTGGTCTTCCACCGCGGTCATGAGGGCGTCGAGGGTGGCGCGGGGGAGCTCGTCGTCGAGGAGCGTCGGCGTGACGGGGGTCTCGTAGTGGCGCAGCTCGTTCTCGAGGCGGTGGTCTTGATAGAGCGTGTTGACCACGTACGCGATGGTGGGCGCCTCGCGCTGAAAGCGCGCGAGCACCTCCGCGTGGGCGCGCGCGCGCACGTCGCGGTCGGCGTCCATGCGGAGGCCGCGCATCTCGGCGAGGGTGCGGTCTTTGAGCTCACCGCGCACCGCGAAGGGGAAGGTGAAGCCCGCGGTGACCTCGTCGTAGAGCTGCGTCCACGCGCGGCGCCCGGTGAGGTTCTTGGTGGCGAGGGCGTTCTCGACGTCGCGCGGGAGCGTGTGCGGCGCGAAGAGGCGCGCGCGGTCGAGGAAGTGACCGTAGGGCGCGAGGGCGGGCGAGGCCTTCCACTTCGCGTACACCGCGTCGGACGCGGCGGCGAGCTCGACGTCGAAGAACCGTACGCGGTTCATCACGTCGGTGGCGGCCTCGCCGGTGCGCGTGTGGAGGCCGCGCGTGGCGTCGTCGAGGGTGTTCACCGCCGACGCGAGGCTCGCGTACATCTGCGGCCGGTACGTGATGTCGAGCAGGCGCTCGTACGCGACGAGCGCGGCGGCGAGGCCCGCGCCGTCGAGGTCGGCGACGGTGCCCTGATAGCGCGCCGCGAAGGCGTCGGCGGCCTCGCGGGCGGCGGTGACGTCGCGCTCGATCTCGGGCGCGGTGGGGGATGTGTAGAGGGAGCCGAGGTCCCAGTGCGGGAGCGTGTCGGGGGTGCTCACGCCTCCGTGCATAGTCCCATCGCGCACCGAACGCACCCACCGAATGGGCGCCCCGCGCGACCGTAGAGCTCCAGCCGTGAGAGGGGGAGAGGCTCAGCGCCGACGGAGCCCGGGGGCGAGCGCCGAGATCTCGCGGGCGAGCGCGTTGGCGGGGGTCACGGTGGCGCGGTCTTCGGCGACGGCCCACACGGCGCGGCGCTCGCCGCGGGCGTCGCGGACGGCGAACTCGACGAGGCACCCCGGCGGCGGTGCTCCGTCGCCCGAGGCGTCTTCTCCCGCGGCGCGGCCGCTCCACCCCGCGGGCTCGGCGCGGCGGCCGCGGGCGCGCTGCTGGTCGAGGTACACCTCCACGCTCTGGAGGGTGGTCTGGCGGAGGGCGCCGAACCAGTTCTGCACGAGGGACACGTCGCTCACGCGGCACCCGCCGCCGATGGCGCCCATCTCGCTGGGGCGCACCGACAGCATCGGCGCCGCGCGGCCCGTGAGCTGATCGGCGTTGAGCCGCGTCGTGTTCGGGAGCTCCGACGGGACGTTGAACGGGTTGTCGGGCATCCACCGCATGATGACCGCCACGCCCGCGGTGAGCGCGCCGAAGCCCATCACCGCGTACCAAGACCGCGTGCGTACCTCCTGCTCCTTGCGCTCCTGCTCGTCTGCCATCGGCGGTGTGCGACGATAGGACGACTCGCGCCGCGCTCGAACACCCATTCGCCGCGCGCGGAGGACGTATTTTTGACGCCACGGTGACGCAACCCCGATATGCTCCGCCCCCACGGTGGAATCAGGCGCGTCAGAGCAAGACGAGTTTTCTGACGCCCGCAGCGTCGCAGCGGCGCGCGGGCTTGCTCCGACGCGCGTGCTGGGCCGCGGGGGTCTCGGTGTGGTGTTCGCCGCCGAGCGCGAGGGCGCACCCCTCGCCGTCAAGATCGCCCAGCCCTGGGCCGTCGACAGCGACGCGTGGGACGCGGGCACCACCCTGCAGCGCCTGCGCGCGCCGCGCCTCGGGCCCGACGGCCGCACGCTCCGCGTGGTGCCGCCCACGGACCTGGCGCTCTGCAACAAGATCATCACGCGCGAGCACGCGCGCCTCGCCGAGGCCAACGACGACGGCGTGGTGAAGGCCCACGAGTTCTTCAACGAGCGCGGCCGCGCGGGCTACGTGATGGCCCGCGCCGAGGGCCCCTCGGTGAAGCTCGAGCCGGGCCCCGCGCTGGTCACCCTCGCCCGCACGCTCTATCGCCTGCACGAGAAGTCGTGGCCCCACGGCGACCTCAAGCCCGAGAACGCGCGGGTGCTCTCGCCCGAGCGCGTGGTGCTCATCGACCCGCTCCCCATCGGCGTCGAGCTGGTGACCCCCGAGTGGTCGCACCTCAACTTTCTGGTCTCGTCGCCGCTGGTCAACTCCGCCGACCCGCGCGACCGCCGCATGGAGTACCGCTACCGCGACCTCGTGGCGCTGGCCCTCATGGCCTCGCAGGCCTTCGCGGGCGACCGCCCGTGGGGTCACCCCGAGGTGGCGCGCATGCTCGACCGCAGCGTCTCGATGGCCCGCAAGCGCGAGGAGCTCTCCCGCGCGCGCGACCGGCTCAAGAAGATCATGCCGAAGGTCCCCTCGGTGCTCCGGCCCTTTCTCTCGCTGGCGCTCGAGCCCGGTCTGTGGCCCGAAGAGGGCCCCACCTTCGCCGCCTACCTGCAAGCGCGGCCCTTCGAGACGCGCTGCGAGGCCCTCGTGATGCTCGACGTGGGCGCCCTCTTCGCCGAGGCCTGCAAGTAGCGAGAGTCACCCCGCTCGCGGGCGGGTTCGTGTAGATTCCGCCGCCCCACGCAATGCCCCCGGCGAAGGAAAACTCACCGTCTGCACTGTGGCTCTCGCTGCTCGGCGCCATCATGGCGCTGTTCGGCTCGCACGCGGGCCGCGTGTGGGACTTCACCGTCGACGACGCGGGCATCAGCTTCGCGTACGCGCACAACCTCGCCACGGGGCACGGCCTGGTGCTCACGCCGGGCTCGGAGCGCGTCGAGGCCGCCACCAACTTCTTGTGGGTGCTGTGCCTCACGCCCGCCGACTGGATCCACGTCTCCCACGAGGCCCTCTCGAAGGTGCTCGGGCTCGCCTTCGGGGCCGGCGCGCTCGCCGCCATCGCGCTGTTTCCGATGGCCGCGTACAGCCGCAAGCCGCGCTACTACGACCTCGTGGCGCCGGCCATCGCGGCCACCTTCGCGCACAACGCCCTGTGGACCATCTCGGGCCTCGAGAACGGGCTCTACAGCTTTCTCGCGGCGGTTTCGCTCGTGGCCCTCGCGTGGGAGGAGGCCGACCTCGCGCGCCTCCCCTGGTCGTCGCTCACCCTCACGCTGCTCTTCGCCACGCGGCCCGACGGCGCGCTCTACCTCGCGGCGGTGCTCGGGGCCAAATCGCTCCGCGCCCTCACGGGCAAGCTGTCGCGGCAAGACGTGCTGTGGGCGATGTTTCTCGGCCTCGGCATCGGCTCCCTCGAGCTCTTTCGCCTCGCGTACTTCGCGTACCCGGTGCCCAACAGCTTCTACACGAAGCAGCGCACCTTCGAGTTCGGCAAGGACCTCACCAAGTTCGACTCGCCGGGCTGGGTGTACGTGAAGGAGTGGCTCACCACCTACAAGCTCGACAAGGTGGTGAAGCTCGCGCCCGCGGCGCTCCTCGCGCTGCGCGCCCCCGTCGCGCGCATCGGCCTCGTGGCCTCCGTCGCGGTGGGCCTCTTCTTCCCCGTGTACTCGCACGGCGACTGGATGGAGGAGTGGCGCTTCCTCACGTTCTTCACGCCCATCTTGTGCCTCGCGCTCGCCGAGGCGCTGCGGGCCCTGGCGCGCGTCCCCCTCGCGGTGATGCCGCCGTATCTGCGCCGCGCCGTGGAGCCCGTGGTGTTCGCCCTGTGCGCCTACGGCCTCGTGGCCGCGACCACGAAGGCGTACCCCGACCGCTTCACCGCCGTGCGCAGCCACAGCACCCTCGAGTTTGCCACCGTGCGCTCGCGGGCGCGGTACTTCCAGGCCGCCGCGCGGCTCCTCGAGGTGCGCTCGCCCTCGGTGCTCGACCCCGACGTCGGCGGCATGAGCTACGACTCGGGCCTGCGCGTGGTAGACCTCTTCGGCCTCGGTGACACCGCCATCGCGCACACCCACGGCGCCGACGAGCCGGGCCTGCGCGAGGCCATCTTCTTCGAGCGCCGCCCGAGCTTCATTCACCTGCACGGGCTGTGGTTCACCGCCTCGTACCTGCACAAGCTCGAAGAGATGGAGGGCCTCTACCTCGAGCTCCCCTACGCCATCGAGGGTCAGGGCGCCGAGGGCAACAACTACGTGCGCCGCGAGGCCCTCGCCGCGCCGTGGAGCGAGACCTCGCACCGCATCGAGGCGCCGCCCGGCAACGTCCCCTGGCCCCAGGGCTTCACCGTGTCGGCCGACGGCGTCGACCCGGGCGCGCCAGTGCTCGTCGAGCTCGCCTTCGCCGAGGCCCCGCGGCTCAGTCTGCACGAGGTCGTGGCCGTGCCCGTGGGCAGCGGCTCGCCCGTGCGCATGCCGATTCACATCGCGAGCGACCTCTTCGACAAGGCCCGCTTCGAGCCCGGCGAGCGCCCGACGGCCACCGTGCGCGTGGTGCTCCAGGCGGGTCGCTACGAGCTCCGCTGGCACGCCGACGCGGTCGACCTTCCCCTCGGTGTGGTGACCGTCGGGGCCGGTGCGGGCGCGCGCGACCTCAACGCCCTCGGCGCCGCTCTCGACGCCGCCCTCGCCCGCGGCAACTTCCACGAGGCGCGCCGCGGGGCGAGGCGCCTGCACCTGCGCCGCCGCGTCGACGACAGCCCGCGCGCGCGCGCGGCCGTGGTGCGCTACGCGCGCGCCGTCGCCGAGCGGGCCGCG
>CAISKJ010001079.1 GCA_903885885.1 uncultured delta proteobacterium | reverse complement strand
CGGCGGCGCATGTCACGCACCACGCGGCGCCCGTTCTGCCGCATCACGGCGCCCCGATGGTGCGCTACGGCGCGCCCCCTCCCCTCGACGCCATGTGCTGAAACCTTCGCGCGCGGCCGTCGGGAACTCGACACGCCCGCGCAACGGCACTACGGCACCGGTCGCCGTGAAGCTCTCATTCAACCAACCGCACGCCGTCGATCTCGACGCGCTCAAGGCCCACGCGCAGCGGCGCCTCGCGCACTACGCCGAGCGCTACCCCCACCTCGGCCTCGCCGAGCACTTTCGCTGGGTCACCGACCGCAGCGTGTCGGGGAGCTACAAGGGCGGCAGCGGCACGCTCTCTGTCGACGAGCGCGAGATCCGCGTCGAGCTCGACGTGCCCTTCTTCGCGCGGCCCTTCCGCGCTCGCATCGAAGACTTCGTGCGGCGCGAGCTCGCGCTCGCCGCGGCGGCTACGTAGGCCCGTCGTTCCACCGGCGCCACGCCGCGAAGGGCATGGCCACCACGCGGCCGACCATCTGCGCGTGCCCTACGCCGCAGAGCTGCGAGCACAGCATGCCCGACTCGCCCGCGGTGTGTGCGCGGAGCCAGAAGGGCACCTCGCGACCGGGCATCACGTCGCGAAAGGTGTTGTACGCGGGCATGTTGAGCCCGTGCACCACGTCGCGGGTCTTGAGGTGCACCACCACGTCGCGCTCGACGGGCACGCGCATCTCGTTGGAGAGCAGCACGTCGTCGCGCGTGCCGAGGATGTTGTCGCGCCCCGGGTGACGCACCGCCCACGAGAACTGCTGCGCCATCACCTCGATGTGCACCACGTCGGGCCCCGTGGGCAGCCGGTCGTGGCGAAACTTCTTGGCCGTGAACGTGATGGCGAGGCCAAAGCTGGCCACCACACCGAGCGCCACCACCGCGCCCGCGACCCAGGTCGTCGCGCGCCCCATCTACGCGGGCCAGTGGAAGAGCATCGCGTACACGAGCACGCCCGTGACCGACACGTACATCCACACCGGGAAGGTGATGCGCGCGAGGCGCCGGTGCTCTTCGAAGCGCTGCTTGAACTCGGCGAGCCACAGGGTGCGCAGCGCGAGCGGCGGCACCGCCATGGCGAGGAGCATGTGCGACAGGAGCAGGGTGAAATACACCGCGCGCACCGCGCCGTGGCCCGGGAAGGGCCGTGAGGGATAGAGCGCCACGCGGATGAGGTACGAGGTGAGAAACAGCGCCGAGCACCCGAGGGCGCCCAGCATGAGCTTGCGGTGCAGCGCGCGGTCGCCGCGGCGAATGGCGCCCACGGCGAGCGCGAGGCACACGCCGCTCGACGCGTTGAGGAAGGCGTTGTTGGCGGCCAGGATCTCGCTTGGGGTCACGTTGTCACCGTTGCGCCTCAGATGCGGCCTCGCGCGCCACCGTCTCGGCGTCGCGCACCACGGAGACGAGGCCGTTGTCGTCGGCGCGGTAGTACCCGCGGATGCGGCCGCGGGCGTCGACCAGCATGATGTGCTCGCCGTGGAGGATGTTGTACCCCTGCGGGCGGCCCTCAGGCGGAGCCCCCATGGCGACCTGAAAGCCCTCGGTGCTCATGCGCTGGATCTCGGGCGTGGGCCCCGTGACGAAGCGCCACCGCGCGGCGTCGACGTGGTAGCGCTGCGCGTACTCGCTGAGGCGCGCGGGCGTGTCGACGTCGGGGTCGACGGTGAACGACACCATGCGCACGCTCGCCGCCGAAGCGCCGCGGTCGCGCAGGCGATCCTGCACGCGGGCCATGTGGCGCGTGAGGCGCGGGCACGAGAAGGGGCAGCTCGTGAACATGAAGTTGGCCACCCAGGGGTGGCCGCGGAGCTCGTCGGTGCCGTAGGCGTGCGCGGTCTGGTCGGTGAGGCGAAAGGGCGGGAGCTGGCGGATCACCGGCACCGGCGCGGG
>CAISKJ010001078.1 GCA_903885885.1 uncultured delta proteobacterium | reverse complement strand
GCCCCGCGCGTCGAGGGCGCGCACCATCACGCGCTGCTGCCCCGCGGGGCCCGCGCGCCACGCGAGGAGGTACCCGTCGCGCCACGCGGCGAGCGCGGGGTAGGCGGGCGCGGCGCCCACGTCGGCGAGCTCGATGATCGGGCGCGTGCGGCCGCTCTCGTCGGTGGGAGAGCCCTGCGCGTCGAGGGCGAGCAGGTCGAGCTTCGTGGCGCCGTCGCCGTGCGGGTCGGTGACGAACGCGACGAGCCCGCCGTCGGCGCGCCGCGCGAGGCTCGGGCGCGCCGCGACGCCCTCGGAGAGCGCCGCCGCCGTGATGGCGTCGGTGGCCTCGCAGGTGGGCATCGCGGGCGCCTCGCGGGCGCGCACGAGCACGTCGCCGAGGCCCGGCGCCGGGGCCTCGGGGGACGCGATCGGCGGAGTCGTGACCGGCGGGGGCGCGGCGGCCGTCGCGCGGCACGCGGCGAGCGAGAGGAGCGCGAGCGCTCCGCCTCGGGGGGGCGTGAAACAAGGTGGTTTCGGGTTCACGGTGGGCTCAGTGTGCGAGAGACTAGAGCAGGTTCCGCGCGATGTGAGGTACTCTCGCGCGCCTCTGCCCCCATGCGACGCCGCGCCCTCCCGCTGATGCTCTGTGCGCTCGCCTCGCGCGAGGCGCTGGCGCAGACGTCGGCGCCCGCGCCGCAAGAGGCCGCGGTGTCGGCCGAAGGGGTCGAGGCCGCGCGCAGGCTCTTTCGCGAGGGCGTGGCCGCCGCGCAGGCCGAGCGGTGGAGCGAGGCGTACGAGCGCTTCTCGCGCACGCTCGCCATTCGGGCGGCGCCCATCATTCGCTTCAACCTCGCCATCGCGTGCGAGAACCTCGGGCGCCTCGTCGAGGCCATCGACCAGTACCGGCAGTTCACCCGCGAGACCCCCGCCGGGGCCGACCCGGCCCGCGTCGCCGCGGCCCGCGCGCGCATCGAGCACATCGAGCAACGCCTCGCGATGCTGCGCGTCGAGGCCAGCGGCGACGCGGTGCGCGCGTTTCGCCTCGACGGCCGCGCGCAGAGCACGGCCCTCCTCGGGGTCGACATTCCCGTCGATCCGGGGCAGCACACCGTCGACCTCGAAGGGGCCGCGGGCGACCGTCAGCGCCGCGTCGGGGCCGTGTACGAGGGCGAGTCGATGCGGGTCGCCGTGGCGCTCTCGCCCACCCCCGCGATCGCTGCGAGCGGCGCCAACGACTGGGCCGCGCGCACGCAGTCGTTCGGCCACTGGGTCGCGCGCCCGGGCCCCGGCGGCCGCTGGATCGACTGGGCCGCGCGGGCCACGCGCACGCCGCCCTCGATCTGGCAGCGGCGCCCCCTCACGCTCGCGCTCATGGTCGGCTACGGGGCGCCCGCGGGCGTGCTGGCCGTGTCGGCGCGGTACTTTCCGCAGCCCTGGTTCGGCGTCGAGGCGTCGGCGGGCGGGCTCGGCACCTACGGCCCCGCGGCGGCCCTCGCGGCGCACGCGCGCATCACCGCCACGCACGTCGCCGTCGGGCTCACCGCGGGCATGGCCGCGGGCCTCACGCGCGCCTCGCTGTCGTGCGGCGTCGACGACAACGCGTGCCGCGCCGAGCCCTCGCGCGAGGCGAGCGCGCTGGCCCTGTCGCTGCTCGTGGGGCTCACCGCCGAGGTGCGCCTCGGGTCGCGCTTCGCGCTGCGCGGCATCGTCGGCATGCGGCTGCTCACCAACCCCGCCGACCTGCGCGCGATGGGCGACCGCGCGCAGCACCCGACGTGCGCCGACGCGACCTCCGCGCTCGATGGCAGCGCGTGCGCGGTCTACCCCGACCCCGACGCCGCGCGCGCCAACCCGTACGTGTCGCTCGACCTCGGCTACGGCTTCTGAGCGTCGCTCACCCGTCGGTGGC
>CAISKJ010001077.1 GCA_903885885.1 uncultured delta proteobacterium | reverse complement strand
CGCGCGCTCGGCCAGCGTCTCGGCGGCCTTGCCCTCGCGCTGTGCTTGCTGCGAGGGCGCGCCCGGGGCGACGCTCGGTCGCTCGCCCTCGAGGGTGAGCGCGAAGGCCGCCTCGTCGCGCGCGCGGCGCAGCGTGTCGGCGAGGCTCGCGAGGTCCGTGAGGTCGAAGCGCGGCAGCCCCGACCAGTGCGCCTCGGGGCGCCGCTGCGCGAGGTCGACGCACTCGGCCCCGAGGGCCGTGAGCACCACGCCCATGCGGCACGTGTCGCCGCCCGCGATGACCCCGAGCGAGGCCACGTCGTGGGCCACGTCGCGGTGCGCGCGGTCCGACGTCTCCATGAGTTCGAAGAGCCGGTCGACGGCCTCGACGGGGGCTTCGTCGTTGAGCCAGCGCTTGAGGCGAACGTGCGCGGGCGAGAGCGACCCGTGCAGCGCGAGCCACGCGAGCACCGACACCGCCGCGCCAGGCCCCAGCGAGAGGAGCAGCGGCTGCGAGAGCTCGGCCAGCGTGGCGCCGAGGTAGCGCAGCAGCACGGGCTGACCGAAGAGGGGATCGTCGGCGAGGCGCTCGAGGGTTTCGAACACCTGGTCGCGCTCGACCTCGGCGTGGCGCTCCCCCGGCGGGAGCGAGCGGGGCAGCGAGCCCGCTGCGCGGATGAGCCAGCGGCGCCACGCGAAGGCCGACGGCGTGGGGCGGCGCAGGCCCGTCCACACCATGCGCAGGAGGCGCGTGCGCAGCGACTCGGCGGCCTCGTCGGCGGCGGCGTGCGCGGCGGCCTCGGCCACGCGGCCGGCGATCACCGGGAGCTCGCCGTCGACCACGAGGTCGACGAGCTCTTCGAGGGCCACGCTGCCCCTGCGAGGCGACGCGCGCGTTGTCGCTCCCCACGGCGCGCGCCGAGCTGGAGAGGAGCACGTCCATCTCGGTGACGAAGGCGTCGACGTGGCCCCGCAGGAGCGGGTCGTTGGGCGCCGACGAGACGGCCCGCGCGAGGTCGGCCACGAGCGCGCCCGGCGACCGATCGTCGGCCGCGGCGATGCGGTTGGCGAGCGCGAGGGCCCGCTCGACGCGCTCGGCGTCGGCCCCGCCGCCGCCGCGCCACAGCTCGGCGCGCGCGCGCACGTCGTGGGCGATGGGCTCGACGGCGCCCTGCTCCGACGGGTCGCGGAGGCGGATCTCTTGAAGGGCGCGCAGCACGGCGAGCCACGCCTCGGGGCCGCCGCGCGCGGCGATGCGCCGGGCGAGGGCGGGCCACGCGTGGTTCTCGTCGAGGCACAGGTCGGGGAGGGCCACCGCGAGGGCGGCCACCACGGCGGTCTCGTGCGCCGACGACTCGGCGCTGATGCCGTTGTCGAGCACGCGCAGCGCGGCGCCGCGGAGGGCGAGGAGGTCGTGCCCCGCGGCCGACGAGAGCGAGCCGAGGGCCGCCGTGGCGCGCAGGCGCATCACGGGCGTGGAGGAGCCCTGCAGGAGCGAGAGCATGCGCTGCGCGGCGCCGCCGAGGAAGCCCGCGAGGCGGCCGAGGGCCCGGGCCGCGCGCGACCACACGCCGACGCGCGGGTGCGCGAGGAGCATCGCGAGGGCCTCTTGCGCGATGTCGGCCATGGAGGGAGACAGCTCGCGGGCCACCTCGGGGTGCGACGCGAGCGCCGAGAGCATGCGCGCCGAGCGCAGCGCGTCGCGCGGGAGCGAGGCCATGGAGACGAGCGACGACCACACCGCCGGCGCGCGCCCCGCGAGCTCGGCCAGCGGGCGAAAATGCACCCCCTGCAGCTCGCCCATGAGGAGCGCGAAATCGACCGCGGCGGCGCCCCACGGGGGCAGCTCGTCGGCCTCGCTCGCGTGGAGCCACGAGACCAGGAGCTCGACGCTCTCTTCGACGGGGCCGCGCTCGACGCGGCGGCGCACCGACGAGGCGATCATCGCGGCGCCCACGCCGAGGGGCGACCCCGGCGGCGCGTCGGAGAGCGTGCG
>CAISKJ010001076.1 GCA_903885885.1 uncultured delta proteobacterium | reverse complement strand
CCCCTGGCGCTGCCCCATGGGGCACGCGTGCGCGCTCGCGCGCGAGCACCCCGGGCTCTCCGCCGACGTGCGCGGGCGCAACGGCGCGCCCGCGCGCGGATCGCCTACGGGTCAGCGCCCGCCGTCGACGGAAGACCCGAGGCACGAGCCCGCCGAGGGGCGCCAGTAGGGGCACCCGTCGTCGCCGATCATGCGCGTGACGCCCGTCGGCGCCGCGTCGCAGATGCGCTCGCACCTGCCCGTGAGGGCGTCGCGCACGCCGGTCTGAAAGCACTCGCACGAGGGCGTCTCCATCGCGCAGCACATGGGCGCCGCGTCGGGCTGCGCGGCCGCCGCCGACGCGTCGACGACGTCGCCCGATCGCACGTCATCGACCGCGCCGCCGTCAGCGGACACGTCCGGCTCCGAGGGCGTGCAGGCCGCGAGGAGCAGCAGAATAGAAAGCGTTCGCATGGTGATTCAATGCCTCCGCGCGATGGATGCGGGCACGCGCGCGCCGCCATCGCGAAAAGGAACGGCGCGACGAACGAGGCGCTCTCAGCACCGCTCCGCCCGCGGCCGCGCTCGCGACGCGTCGAGAGCGGCGCGCTCCCTTGACGCGCCCTCGCGTTGTGCGATCCCATGAGCGCGACGGGGGCGCATCGGCGCGCTCTTCAAAGGGAGTGTCGTCCTTGCTGCACCTGCGATCGTCGGCATTGTGTCTCGCGCTCCTCTCCCCGCTCGCGGCGTGCACGAACGCCGCGCCGCCGACGCCCCTCGACGCGGGCGACGCGGCCGTCGACGCGGCGCCCCCCGACGACGCCGCGGCGCCCGACACGCGCGGGCAGACGCTCACGCACCGCGCCGGCCCCTGGGAGATCCCCGCCGGCGGCGAGCGCACCGACCTCTGCGAGTCGTGGACGCTCGACAACGAGGAGCCGCTCTACGTGAACACCGTCGAGATGCAGGCCGCGCCGGGCATGCACCACTCGAACTGGTTCTTCGTGCCCGACAGCGCCTACGCGGGGCCCGACGGCGCGTGGCGCTGCCGCGAGCGAATGTTCGACCAGGGCGTCGCCGCGGCCCTCGGCGGCGTGTTCTTCGCGCAGAGCACGCAGGCGACGCGCGACGCGCAGCGCTTCCCCGCGGGCACGGGCTTCGTGGTGCCGCCGCACGCGCGCGTCATCGGCGCGCTGCACATGCTCAACACGGCCTCGACGGCGCGCACCGTCGACCTCTCGCTCACCGTGCGCACCCTCGCCCGCTCCGAGGTGCGCACGCGCCTGTCGCCCTTCTACCTCGAGTACGGCCCGCTCAACATCACGCCGCGCGGGCGCTCGCAGTTCGACGTCGACTGCCCCGTCGGCGAGCGCGCCATGGCCCTCACCGGCGCGCCCCTCTCACTGCGCTTCTTCTACGGCCTCGCGCACTACCACGAGCTCGGCACCGCGATGCGCGTCACGGTGCTCGGCGGCCCCCTCGACGGCCGCGCCCTCTACGAAACCGACGCGCGCCTCGGCGAGTCGTGGGCCCGCACCATGGAGCCCGCCGTCGACATCACCGGCGCCACGGGCCTGCGCCTCACGTGCGTGTTCGACAACCCCGAGGCCCGCACCGTGCGCTACGGCAACGGCGACGGCGAGATGTGCATCTGGTTCGGCTTCACCGACAGCGCGTGGCAGTGGGCCGCCCGCGCGCCCATCAACGGCACCAATCAGGTCGGCGCCACCCGCGACGGCACGACGTACAACACCGCCCCGTGCAGCGACATCATCACCCTGCGCTCGCGCTACCTCAACGAGTGAGGCGAAGACGCCGGCGCCCCGGCGGTGCTTCACTCTTCTGCCTTTGAAATAGCGGTTTGCGCGCGTCGGAGCGCCCTTGATCACGGGCGTCGCGGCGGGCATCATGAGCGCCTGATGACACCCAGCGCCGTGAGCCTCGACGCCGCCCCGCCGCCCCGGTGCCCCGCGGTGCTCGTGGTCGAAGACGACGCCGACCTGCGCAGCGCCCTCGCCGACGTGCTGCGCGAGGACGGCTTCGCGGTCGAGGTCGT
>CAISKJ010001075.1 GCA_903885885.1 uncultured delta proteobacterium | reverse complement strand
CGCCGCCGAGGAGCGCGCGCGTGAGGCGCTCGCCCACGTGCGCTGCGGTCGCGACGACATCCACCACGGGAACCATAGAGTCAGCCGTTCTCCGTCAACATCCGCGCGCAGGCCGAGAGCTCCGCCGACCGGGGTGTGGAGTGTTGCGCACGCGAGAAGCCCCGCGCAACGTTCTGAGTGACATAGCCTGTCAGTGGTTCTGTCGCCCCGCTTGTCGCGCGTTTCGGGAAAGGGGCGCGCATGGGCCACAGTCGCGGCCTATGGAGTCTGCACGTCACAGCGCTGGCTGGGTCGAGGTCATTTGCGGTCCGATGTTTTCGGGCAAGACCGAGGAGCTGATCCGTCGGCTGCGCCGCGCGGTGATTGGCCGCCAGCGGGTGCAGGTGTTCAAGCCCGCGATCGATCGGCGCTACCACGAGACGCGCATCACGAGCCACAGCGCGCAGTCGCTCGAGGCGCAGGCCGTCGCCGACGTGCCCGCGCTGGCGGCGGCGATCGACCCCGACACGCAGGTGGTGGGCATCGACGAGGCGCAGTTCTTCGGGCCCGCGCTCGTGCCCGTGGTGCAGGGCCTCGCCGACCGGGGCGTGCGGGTGGTCATCGCGGGCCTCGACCAGGACTACCGGGGCCAGCCCTTCGAGCCCATTCCGCAGCTGTTGGCGGTGGCCGAGCAGATCACCAAGTGCCTCGCGGTGTGCTCGTCGTGCGGCGCCCTCGCGAGCCGCTCGTACCGCGTCGCGGGCGGAAGCGAGCGCGTCCAGGTGGGGGCCGCCGACGCCTACGAGGCCCGCTGCCGCGCGTGCTACCTCCGCGCCATCAGCGGCGAGGACGACGCCGACGCCCGGGGCGTGGCGTAGGCGCCCTGTCGATGGGCTCGGGCGGGGGCCGCGCGCCGTGGTAGACGGCTCGTCGATGACCCTCGCACCGCCTACGCTCTCCGCCGCCATCGACGCCCGCGCCCCGTGGATCGATGGGGCCCACGAGGGGGCCTTTCGGCTCTTTCACGGCTTCACCGAGGGCGACCCCACGCTCACGCTCGACGTGTACGCGCGCACCCTCGTGGTGCACGACCGCGCCGAGCTCGCCGAGGGCAACCGGGCGCGCGTCGAGGCCGTGGTCGAGGCCGCGCGGGCGCGCCTCCCGTGGCTCCGCGCCGCCGTGTGGAAGTCGCGGCGCGCCCTCGAGCCCGACGCGCGCAACGGGCTCCTGGTGTTCGGCGCCGCGGGCGACGTCGACCGCAAGGTGCGCGAGAACGGCGTGTGGTACGCGCTCTCGCTCACGATGAACCGCGACGCGGGCCTCTACCTCGACACGCGCCCGCTGCGCGCCTGGGCGAAGGACAACCTCGCGGGCAAGCGCGTGCTCAACACCTTCGCGTACACCGGCAGCCTCGGCGTGGCCGCCCGCTCGGCGCCCGCGCGCGAGGTGGTGCAGCTCGACCGCAACGCCAACTTCCTCGAGGTGGCGCAGCGGTCGTGTCAGCTCAACGGCTACCCCGTGGCGCGCAAGCACTTCATCGCGCGCGACTTCTTCGCCGAGACGGCGCGCCTGCGCCGCGAGGCGGGGCTCTTCGACTGCGTGTTCGTCGACCCGCCCTTCTACGCCTCCACGCGCGCGGGCACCGTCGACCTCGAGCAGAGCCCCGAGCGCATCATCGACAAGGTGCGCCCCCTCGTGGCCCACGACGGCTGGCTCGTGGCGGTCAACAACGCGCTGTGGGTGTCGGGCGCCGAGTGGGTGCGCGCGCTCGAGGCCGCCGCCGGCGAGTACATGACCCTCGAGGCCACGCTGCCCGTGCCCGACGACGCGCGGGGCCTCGTGGGCGACGCCGCGGGCGCCTATCCCGCCGACCCGGCGCCCTTCAACCACCCCACCAAGATCGCCGTGCTGCGCGTGCGCCGCAAAGACCTTCGCAAGGCGACCTGACTCCGCGATAGTGTCGCGGCCCCGTGAACCGCAACTTCGCAACGTTTGACGATTTCGCCCCCGAGGCCGAGGGGCTTCGCAAGTTCTACGACGAGCGCTTCGCCAACCCGCGCGTGGCCGACGGCGGCCGCTTCGTGTGGGACTGGTGGCACGTGCCCGGGCAGTACACGGCCCTGCGCACGCCCGCGTGGGAGTATTTTCCGAAGCCCCTCTACGAGTCGTTTCACAAGCGCCTCGTGGCGTGGGGGCGCCGCACGCTCGGGTGCCACGACATCTCGCCGCCGTGGATGAGCTGCTACATCGACGGCTGCAGCCAGCAGATGCACGGCGACCTGCCGCACGG
>CAISKJ010001074.1 GCA_903885885.1 uncultured delta proteobacterium | reverse complement strand
GGTGACGACCGCGTCGCTCGCGGCCCCATCGAGCGCGGTCGCGTCGTTGGCGCGCCCACCGCTCGCATCGACCGGCGGTCGCGCGACGTCGGGGGCGGCGACGGCCGCGTCCCGAGCACGCCCGACGCCCCCGTCACGCGGGCCCGCGTCGCGCACGCCAGCATCGCGTACGCCGGCATCGGACGCAGGGGGCTCGAGCGCGCCGCCGACGAGTCTTGCCGCGCCGACGGGGAGCGCGCCGACGTGCGGGTAGCGCGTCGCAACACCACGGAGCGCCTGCGACACGGGACCGCGCGCGCTGAGCGGGAGTGCCACGAGGGTGATCAGCGCGCAGAGGCCCACCACACCGGGGAGCACGCGCGCGAAGGTGGTCGCGGGGTCGAGGCGACGAAACGCGGGCGTGAGAAGCTGCGTGAGGGCAACGGGCGCGAGCACACCTGTGAGAAGCACCGCGCCCACCGCCGCGGCGCGCGAGAGCGCATGCTCGATGACGAGAAACACCAGGAGCGACGCGAGCGCGTAAACCACCGCGCCGACCGCGAGCTTCGACGCGGCCCAGAGCCAATTTGAGTTTCTTGAAGCCGCGGGCGAGGGCGAGGGCGCATTGCGAGGCGGTGGTGTGCTCTTGCCGGGCGGCATCGGCCCGCATGGAGTCTCAGAGCGCCCCAAAGGTCAAGGGCGTCGAGCCGTCGCGACGACGCTCAGCGCGCGCCGCAGGCGAGCCACTCGCCAAGCTGGAGGCGCTCGGCGTTGGTGGGCTGCGGGCTGCCCTCGGGCATCGCGGTGTTCGTCGCCGAGGGGCCCGCTGCGGCGGCGTTGTCGATCGCTGTCGAGTTGGCGCGAATGGCGGCGAGCGAGTTGAGCGTCGGGCCCTCGCGCGAGGTGTGGCAGCGGTCACAGTAGCTCGCGAAGAACTGCCGACCGAAGTTGTCGTACGTGAGCGTGCTCGTCGTGGGGCAGGTAGCACCCGAACCGCCGCTGTTGCAGCCGAAGAGCGCGAGAAGTCCGATCGCCAGCATCTTTCGCATGAAGCACCTCTGCAAGTTGTTGAGCCGTCGCCTCATGGTCGTGCGCGGCGGGGCAGAACCTTCATGAAAAATCTTCCACCCGCGAAAGAATGTATCGTCGCAGCCCATGGCGCTCTCGGTCAGGGTCGTCGGCGTCGGCGACGCGTTCACCGCGCGGTACTACAACGCCTGCTTGCTCATCGAGGCCGACGACACACGCGTGCTCGTCGATGCGCCGCCCGCGCTCGCCCGCGCGCTCCGCGACCTCGGCGATCGCGGCGGCCCGGCGCTGGGCCTCGACGACATCGACCACGTGCTCATCACCCACCTCCACGGCGACCACGTCGGCGGCCTCGAGCAGCTCCTCTTCTGGCGCCGCTTCGTCACGCGCCGCCGCTGCGCGTTGCACGCGATCCCTGACGTGCTCGCGGGCCTGTGGAGCGAGCGCCTCCGCGGCGGCATGGAGGTTCTCATGGACGGCGACGGCGCGAAGCACCCGCTCGCGCTCAACGACTACGCCGACGTGCGCCCGCTACCCGCCGACCCGCGCGCTCCCTTCGCCCTCGGCGCGCTCACGGTCGAATGGCGTCCCACCGTGCATCACATTCCGACGTCGGCGCTCCGATTCTCCTTCCGCGGCGCCACCTTCGGCTACAGCGCCGACACGGCCTACGACCCTTCGCTCATCGCCTGGCTCGGCGAGGCCGACCTCATCGTGCACGAGACCAACCTCGGCGTGCACACGCCGATCGACCGCCTCGCCGCGCTCGACCACTCGCTTCGCGATCGCATGCGGCTCATCCACTACCCCGACTGGCACGACCTCGACGCATCGCCCCTCGCGAGCGCGCGCGAGGGCGACCGCTACGACCTCTGATCGCTCGTCAGCGCGTCTCTGCGCGAGGGGTGGTGCGCTCGAGCACCACGCGCAGCTCCGCCCGCGGCGCGAGGGTGTTGCGCTGCACCGCCGCCGCGGGCGCATAGCCATCGAGGCGCAGCGCGTACGACCGCGGCGCGTCGGCCACTACGCTGCGCGGCACCGACACCTCGAGCGGCGTCGGACCCAGGTCGGTGGCGCCGTCGAACACGCGCGCACCGGCGGGTACGCTCACGATGCGAAGCTGAAATGAACCGACGTGCGCCGGGTCCGGCGGCGCACCGTCGAGCAGCTCGCGCACGCCGCGGGCGAGCACGTCGCGCTGCGTGTACGCGCCGAGCACGAGCCCGCCCACAAGGGCGATCAGCGCGAGCCACCCCAGCGCCTGCACCGCGCGGCGCGGTTTCGCGGGGCCCACGTCGCGAGGCACCGGGTCGAAGGGGGGCACATACGACGGCGGGCTCGAAGGCACCGTCGCGTCCATCGGGGGCGACCCCTGAAACGGCGAAGGTCCACTCGAAACACCTTGCTGCATGTGCATCGGCGCGGCGCCGAGGAGCGGCAGCGCGGCCACCACCGGGCGCGCAGCGGGGAGCGTCGTGGGGCGCACGGGGATGCTCGCGGCCGCGGCGGCGAGCGACTGCGGGAGCTTCACGTCGACGACCGTCGAGCTGCCCGACTCGTCTTCGTCGGGGTTCCACGCCTCGTCGAGGGTGCTCGCTGCGCCTCGCGCAGCACGGGGCGAGGCCGGCGCGATCGGAGCGATCCCCAACGGCTGAAGCTCCTTGAGAGCCGCGCCGAGCTTCGAGTTCACCTCCGTCGGGTTCTCGTCGTCGTCGTCCTCTTCGCGTCGCGGGGCCTTGAGCTCCTTCGGCGGGCGCCGCGTAAACTCATGAATCGCGCGGCGGCTCTCTTCGAGGGTCTCTCCGAAATGGGCGGCGATCTCCGCGGCCACCTCGCGGTGCGACGTGTTCGCGAGCCATCCGTGGAGCACCTCTTCGAGGCCTCGCCGCATCTCCTCGGCCGACTGGTAGCGCTGCTCGCGGTCGCGCGCGAGGGCGCGCGCGATCACCGGGTCGAGCGCGGCGGGCGCGTCGCGGCGGTAGCTCCCGACGGGAGGCACCTCGGCGCCCATGATGTTGCGATAGGTCTGCGCGTCGTTGGCACCCTTGAAGAGCCTGCGGCCCGTGACCATCTCCCACACGACCACGCCCATCGACCACACGTCCGAGCGGCGGTCGATGGGCGCGTCGTAGAACTGCTCGGGAGACATGTACGCGAGCTTGCCCTTGAGCATCCCCGTGCGTGTGGCCTCGTCTTGCGTCGAGGCCTTCGCGATGCCGAAATCGAGCACCTTCGCGACGCCGCTCGACGTCACGAAGAGGTTCGACGGCGTCACGTCGCGGTGCACGACGCCGAGCGGGGCGCCGTCGTAGTCGCGGAGCTCGTGCGCGTAGTGGAGCCCGTCGAGACAGTCACAGAGCACGCGGAGCAATAACCCCAGCGGCACCTCGCGCCCGTCGTGAATGTACTTCCGCGCGATGCGGTCGAGGGAGACGCCCTCGAGGTAGTCCATCGCGATGAAGTAGTGCCCGTCGCACTCGCCCACCTCGCTCGTCGCCACCACGTTGGCGTGGCCGAGGCGCGCGGCCAGCCGCGCCTCGTCGAGAAACATCTTCACGAAGTGGCTGTCGCGCCCCAACGAGGCGTGCATCCGCTTGAGCACCACGGGCTTCTGAAAGCCCATCGCGCCGTGGAGCATCGCGAGCAACGCGTCGGCCATGCCGCCCGTCCCGAGGCGACCTAGGAGCGTATATTTGCCGAAGGGCTGAGGAAACTCCGCGCGGCCTGAATCACGCGCAGGGTTCCTGTCGAAGGCATCCACGGCGGGTGACTCCACGCGAGACGGCGGGGTCCCGTCAAGCGCGCAACGCCGGAACCGCCGCGTCTTCGAACGCGCGCGTCGACGCGCTCCAGACCCGGGCCGAGGCGCGCGAGAGCCCGCCTCCCTCCGCGAACTCGTACAGGTTGTATCCCGACATCGCGTCGGGGTCGTCGTGCAGCAGCGACGCGCTCGTGGCGCCGAGCCGATGGACGCGCGCGCCCCCCGCGAGATCGATCACCTCGTACACGCGGTGGTGCAGGTGGCCGTGCAGCGACAGCGACTCGTGCACGCCGCCGAGCACCTTGCGCATCGCGTCGGTCTCCGACCAACCGCGCAGCGCCGAGGCCACGCGACCTCGCGGGTTGGTGATCGGATGGTGCGCGAGGATCACCGGGAGGCGCGACCGCACCTCATCACGCGCCAGAATGCGAGCGAGGGCCTCGAGCTGCGCGTCGCCGGCCCACCCCGACGCCACGATGGGGAGCCGCGCCACCGCCGTCGACAGGCCGATGATCGCCAGCGGTCCCCGCAGCCGCACGAACGGAAACGGCCCCGACGGGTGCCCCTCGCCGCCGACGTCGAGGTCGCTCGTGATGTACTTCGCGAAGTGCCTCGCGAAGCGCTGCCCCCGCTGGGCGCCGCGCGTGTACACGTCGTGGTTGCCGGGCACCACGCTCACCTGGTCGGGCCCGTAGCCCATGCGCTCGAGAACCGAACGCGCGCGCTCGAACTCGGGGTCGAGCGCGAGGTTCGTGAGGTCGCCCGTCACGACCACGTGGTCGACGCGGCGCTTCGCGAGGTCGTCCATCATCGCCTCGACGACCCAGGGCTTGTGGTGCGACCCGCGCTTGAGCTTGAGGTTGACCCACCCCGTGATGCGCTTGTTGAGCACCAGGCGCGATGTCGGCACACCCGTGAGGTCGAGAATGTGCGGGTCCGACAGGTGCGCGACGCGATAGGTGCTCATCGGTGCTCGCGTACATATAACAACGCCGGTCGCATCGTCGCCCCCCGCGCGCAGCTCGCTGCTCCAAATCAGCGCAGCGCCACGGCGGCGCAGTGCGCGATATCGGACCATGTCGCAGCGGTCGAAAGCACCGCAATTCGAGTCGATTTCGATGGCACACAGGCTGCTCATGGGACCTCCGAGCGCGCCGATGGGGCGCCTCGAAGGAGACAGGTGCAGCCATGTCGATGAAGGTTCGATTCTGGGGCGTTCGTGGGAGCGTTGCGTCGCCCGGTCCCGAGACGGCGATGGTGGGCGGCAACACGTCGTGCGTCGAGGTCGTGGCCGGCGGCTCGCGCATCATCCTCGATGCGGGTACGGGCATTCGCCGCCTGGGGAACGAACTCATCAAGCAGGGCCCCGTCGACGTGACGCTGCTCCTCTCACACGTGCACTGGGATCACATCCAGGGGCTCCCCTTCTTCGCGCCGCTGTACGCGCCCGGCACCCGCATGCACGTGGTCAACGGCGCCAACGGCGCGTCCACCCGCGACGTGCTCCGGCGTCAGATGAGTGCGCCGGTGTTTCCCGTCGACCTCAACGACGTACCTTCGTCGATGAGCTACCTCGAGGTGCGCGATCGTCAGCGCTTCGTGGCCGGCGAGGCCGAGGTCACCGCGGTGCGCGCAAACCACCCCGATCAGGTGTACGCGTACCGCATCGAGCACCGCGGAAGCTCCGTCGTATACGCCACCGACACAGAGCACTACCGCTGCGTCGACCCGCGCCTCGCGACGCTCGCGCGCAACGCCGACGTGCTCATCTACGACGCGCAGTACCTCCCCAACGAGTACGCGGGCGAAGGGGGGCAGAGTCGCGTCGGGTGGGGACACTCCACCTGGGAGGCGGCCGTCGAACTCGCCCGCGCGGCCAACGTGGGGCGCCTGGTGCTCTTTCACCACGACCCGAGCCGCACCGACGACGGCGTGATGGCCATCGAGGCGCTCGCGCAGGGGCAGTTCGTCGACACCGTCGCCGCCCGCGAGGGAATGCTTCTCACCGTAGGCGCCGCGGGGGCAGCGCGCGCGGCGTGAGCGCGAGCGGGGCGGTCGCCGTGGTAGCCTCCGACCCTGTGATCGAGCGGGAACACAAGCTCTCCCTTCTGCTCGACCTCGGCGCGCTGCTCGCGCAAGAGGTCGACCTCGACACGCTCCTTGGCACCATCGGCGCGCGCATCGCGAGCGCGCTGCGGGCCGAGCGCGCCACGGTGTGGCTCGTCGACGCCGCCAGCGGAGGCCTCCGCGCCCGTGTCGCCGACCTGCCAGAGCTCCGAGAGATTCATCTTCCACCGGGGCAGGGCATCGCGGGCTGGGTCGCCGAGACGGGGCGCACCGCGAACCTCTCCGATGCGTCGAAGCATCCGCGTCATTTCGGCGGCGTCGACCGCGAAACGGGCTTCGTCACGCGCACGCTCCTCTCGGTGCCCGTGCGCGACGGCGGGCGCGCGACGCGCGGCGTACTCCAGGTGCTCAACAAGCACGAGGGGGCCTTCTCGCGCGACGATGAGGCCTTCTTGCAGACCCTCGCCGGTCAGGTCGCGCTGGCCTTCGACCGCACCACGCTGCGCGCGGGCGAGGGCACCGCCCGCGGCGTCAACGTGCGCGGGGTCTTCAATCACATCGTCGGCTCGAGCGCGCCGATGCGCAGGGTCTACGAGCAGATCACGCGCGCCGCTGGGGTCGATGCGACGGTGCTCCTCGGCGGAGAAACGGGCGCGGGAAAGGGACTCTTCGCGCGCGCCATTCACGCGAACGGGCGCCGCAGCGAGGGGCCCTTCGTCACGGTCGATTGCACAACGCTGCCCGACGCACTCGTCGAGAGCGAGCTCTTCGGCCACGAGCGCGGGAGCTTCACGGGCGCCGACCGCCGCGTGCAGGGCAAGGTCGAGACGGCCGACGGCGGCACGCTCTTCCTCGACGAGGCCGGCGAGCTCCCGATGCCGCTGCAGGCCAAACTCCTGCGCTTCCTCCAAGAGCGAACCTTCGAACGCGTCGGCGGCCGCACCACGCTCCGCGCCGACGTGCGGGTCATCGCCGCCACGCACCGCGACCTCGCTGCCCTCGTCGCCGGCGGCCGCTTCCGCCAAGATCTCTACTACCGACTCCGCGTGCTCGAGATCACCGTGCCTTCCCTGCGCGAGCGCGGCGGCGACGAGATCGTCACGCTCGCCGAGCACTTTCTCGACGTGTACACGCGCCGTCATTCCCGCGGTCCGATGCGCCTCTCGCGCGACGCGCACTCGGCGCTGCGCGCGCACCCGTGGCCGGGCAACGTGCGCGAGCTCGAGCACGCGGTCGAGCGCGCCGTGGTCCTCTGCGTCGGCGACGCCATCGCACCCGAACACCTGGGTCTGCAGGCGACGCCGGAAGCCCGCTCCGCACCAGCGCTCGCGTCTCCCGTCGACGGGCTTCACCTGCCGCTCGGCCTGTCGCTCGACGAGGTCGAGCGGCGCTACGTCGAGGCCACGCTGCGCGCGCTCGGCGACAACCAGAGCCAGGCCGCCCGCTCCCTCGGGGTCGGGCGCAACACGCTCCGGCGCAAGGCGCCGCGCCGCGCGTAAGCAGCGCGCTCGACACGCGCCGCGCGGGTCTGGCACCCTCCCGCGCCATGCGTATCCCGAGACTCTCGCCCCTGCTCTGCGTCGCGCTTGGCCTGTCGGCGTGCGATGACCCCGCGCCCGCAGCGGTCGACGCGCGCGTCGGGTATCCCGACGTGGCGCCGGTGCCCATCGACGGTGTCACCAACGTCGACGTTGTGACCACCGACGTCGTCGACGAGCGCGGCGCCACGTGCCGCGCGGGCGCCTTTCGCCCTTGCGAGTGCACACCCGGCGTCGGCGGCCGCGACTACTGCGTCAACATGGCCTACGAGGGCATGTGCCGCTGCGGCGACGCGG
>CAISKJ010001073.1 GCA_903885885.1 uncultured delta proteobacterium | reverse complement strand
CTCGAGCGAGCGGCCGAGGGCGGGGTGAACCTCGCACCACGTGTCGTTGCGGAGGTCGCGCACGCCCACGCAGACGGTGCCGCGAATGTGGTACTCGGTGTTGCGGGTCACGTACACGCGGTGAATGCGCCGTTCAGTCCCCTTGTAGCCCATGGACGCTCTCCCTTGCATGAGAGCACTCTATGGTCGGGGCGCCTCCGGGCGTCCACTTTCGGGCGGTGATTCGAGCGGTGATTGCGGCTCCTCGGGCGCCTCTTCGGCGCCGTCGCCCACCGTGAGGTTGAGCGCGAGCTCGGCCCACTGCGGCACGCGCGCGCTCTCCTGCGCGTGCAGCGTCGCGCGGGCGTGGAAGCTCTGCACCGAGATCCGCGCCGCGGCGAACTCGGCGGCGAGCTCGGGCGCGTCGGCGCGCGCGGGCGCGTCGTCGGCCAGCGCGGGCGGCAGCGGCAGCGCGAGGCGGGCCATGCAGCGGCGCGTGGCCTCGGCCTCGCGGATGAGCCGCCCCATCGCGTCGAGCACGGGCGCGAGGGCGTCGGCCCCCGCGTCGGGCGTAAAAATGAGCTCGACGGAGGCCTCGACGTCGGCGAAGCGCGCGTCGATGCGGGCGTCGGCGTCGGCCGCGGGCGCGCTGAGCGCGGCGACCCAGCGGTCGACGATGGGGTCGGCGTCGCCGACGAAGGGCGCGAGGCGCACCCGCACGCGCGTGGCGTGAGCGGTCTCGAGGGCCTCGTGGAGGGCGCCCTCGAGCTCGAAGCGATCGGCGTTGGGGAGCTTGCCGAGCGCCCGCGCGAGGGCGGTGAAGAGGTCGGCGCGGCGCCCGTCGACCAGGCCCAGCGCGTGTTGGTACCCGTACACCGCGGCGAAGTACGCGTCGGCGACGGGGCGACGGGTCACGACGCGCAACTCGCGGCTCACCTGCGTGGCGCGCGCGCCGCGGTAGGGGTCGGCGCTGCAGCGCGCGAGCGCGACGGAGAGCAGCACAGCGAGCGTGGCGCGGGGCTTCATCACGAGCCCTGATAGCTAGTACGGGAGCGGGGTCGGGTGACAGTCGCCGACAACAAAATACAAGTTGGCGACAACTTCGACGGGGGGTTCAAGGCTATGGATTCCGCGGATTTCGCGAGGTGCCGGAAAGGTGCGTCGAGCGACCGCATGGCGGTACAGACGCCCCTCGAATCCGCCGGAGGACGCTGAGGAACCGATGACCACACTGCTGATCGCCGTCCCGTACCTGACCGTGCTGCTGCTGCTGGTGTTCTATGGTCTGCACCGCAGTCAGCTCGTGTGGCTTCTGTGGAAGCACCGCGCCTCGCTGCCCCCGGCGGCGCCGCGCCAGCTCCCCGACGGTGAGCTCCCGCACGTCACGGTGCAGCTCCCGCTCTTCAACGAGCCCGACGTGCTCGACCGCCTGCTCGAGTGCGTCGCGCGCATCGATTATCCCCGCGACAAGTTCGAGATCCAGGTGCTCGACGACAGCACCGACGACACCCGCGAGCGCTCCAAGGCCAAGGTGGCCGACCTCGTCCGCCGCGGCATCGACGCCGTGTACATTCACCGCACCGACCGCACGGGCTACAAGGCCGGCGCGCTCGACAACGGGCTCAAGTACTCGAAGGGCTCGCTCATCGCGGTCTTCGACGCCGACTTCCTCCCGCAGCCCACGTTCCTCCGCACGGTGGTGCACCACTTCGCCGACGCGAAGGTGGGCTGCGTGCAGGCGCGCTGGGGCCACCTCAACCGCGAGTCGTCGATCCTCACCCGCGTGCAGGCCCTCATGCTCGACGGCCACCACATGGTCGAGAACCGTGCGCGCTTCGCGGCGGGTCGCTTCTTCAACTTCTCGGGCACCGGCGGCATCTGGCGCCGCGAGGCCATCGAGAGCGCGGGCGGCTGGCAGCACGACACCCTCACCGAAGACCTCGACCTCTCGTACCGCGCGCAGATCGCGGGCTGGCGCTTCGTGTACCGCGAAGACCACGTGACCCCCGCCGAGCTCCCCGAAGAGATGGAGGCCTTCCGCGCGCAGCAGTTCCGCTGGGCCAAGGGCACCGTGCAGACGGCGCGCAAGCTCCTCGCGCGCGTGTGGGCCGAGAAGCACCTCGACCGCGGCGTGCGCATCGAGGCCGTGTTTCACATGACCCCGCACTTCGCCTACCCCCTCATGATGCTGCTCTCGGTGTTCCTCCTGCCGATGCTGCTCGTCATGCCGGTGAGCGATCCGCTGTCGCTCTTCCTCGTCGACATCCCCCTCATGATCGGCTCCACGGGCTCGCTCGCCACGTTCTACATGGTCGCCGAGCGCGCCCAGGGCCGCACCGCGATGGGCGCGCTGCGCCGCCTCCCGTGGCTCCTCGCCATCGGCGCGGGCATGTCGCCGTACCTCACCAAGGCCGTGTGGGAGGGCCTCCAGGCCGAGACCGGCGAGTTTGTGCGCACCCCCAAGAAGGGCCAGAGCGCGCGCCCCGGCCGCTACCACGCCCGCACCATTCTCCCCGTCGTCGAGCTGGTGCTCACCATCGAGAGCATCGCCTCGGTGGTCACCGCCCTCACCACGAAGCACTACATCGCCGCCCCCTTCGCGATGCTCTTCGTCATGGGCTTCGGCTACGTCTCGTACTCGGTGATCACCGAGCGCCTCGCCGCCGCCGAGGCCGCGCGCGTGCGCGACTCGCTCCCGTCGCCGGTCGCGGCCGAAGAGAGCGCTGAGTCCATCGCGGCCTGAGCCGATCGTCCTACCGCCTCCCGCTCCCGCCTCCCGCCTCCCGCTCCCCCCCTTACACCCGCACCAGGCACTCGAGCACCGTGCTGCGCACGTAGCTGCGACGCACGCACGTGTACCCTTCGAGGAGCCCCCCGAAGCCGTGCCACGTGACCACGCGCGTTCCGAACGGAGCCCGCACGAGCTGCTGCTCCACGAAGGCGATGTCGCCGTCCATGCGGTCGCGCGCGCGCACCTCGGCGTGGTCGATCTGCTCGTCGTCGGGGAGGTAGTTCTCGCCGAAGGGGTTGAACAGATAGAAGCCCTCGTACTCGGCCCAATCGACCGCGCGAATGTCACCGTGGACGAAGTCAGCGCGGGCCACGCCGAGCCTCGCCGCCGCCGCGCGCGCCGCCTCGACGAGCCACCCGCGCTGCTCCACGCCCGTAAAGTGACCGAGGGTCGTGAGCGCGCCCGTGACGCAGAAGCGCCCCGCGCCGGAGCCCACGTCGAGCACGCGCG
>CAISKJ010001072.1 GCA_903885885.1 uncultured delta proteobacterium | reverse complement strand
GCGCCCACGCAGCCTGCTCCGCCTCCGGCGCCGCCCCCGCCGCCGCCCCCCGCGCCGCCCCCGCCGCCGCCCCCGCCGCCGCCGCCCGTCGAGCCCCCGGTTGCGATGCCCGTCGAGGCATGCGCCGCCGGACAGCTACGCTCCCTCGACACCGCCGGGCACTGCTGCTGGCCGGGGCAGGTGTACTCCCCGTCCCGCGCAGTGTGCGTAGGGGTCCCGCAGTGTCCTGCGGGGTATCAGGCGCTCGGTGAGGCCTGTCAGGTCGCGCCCTCGGCGCCGCCGCCCGCGCCCCGCGAGCCGGGCCACTTTCAGATCACCATCTTCGGCGGCCACGGGCTGCCTCCCTTCGAGGTACCCGACACCGCCTTCGGCATCACCGGAGGGCTTCGCGTCGGATACTCGGTGCTCGGGCGGCTCTACCTCGGCGCGCTCGTGCTCGGGTCGCTCCAGTTCGGCGTGCATCGGCCGATCACCGTGTTCGGCAGCACCCGGAGCCTGCGCGACGTCCGCGCGATCCTCGGAGCGGGCGAGGTTGGCATCGACATCACGCCGGGCTGGTGGGTCATTCGTCCGTCGCTGGTGGCGGGCTACCTCAATGTGGTGCGCACCTACGACCCGGAGCCCCCCGCGGCCATCGACTGCGTCGACCACTCGCTCGTCGTCGCGCCGGGCCTCACCGTGCGCGCGCCCCTCGGCATCACCGCCTTTCTGGGCCTCGACGCGCGCTACTTCTTCGAGGCCGCCGCCAACCTCTCGGGCGGCGACGCCAGCTGCGCCGCCGACCTGCCGCGGGTGCCCGTCAATCCCACAAGCAACACGGGCTTCATCCTCAACGCCGAGTTCGGCGTGCGCTTTTGAGCCAAATTCGGATGAGAAATTGCGTTTTGTCGTCCATCGCACCAGCCCCGTCCGAGGGGCTTTGAAGAAGTACTCCGCGCGCGGCCCTGGTGCCGTTGGGCTCCACCGTTCGAAGCGCAGAACCACCTTCGGTGCTCGCTCCTTCGTCTTGCGCGCGGGGCATGCTCGCGCGCTTCGCCGATCGCTCCGAGATCGCGGGTGGCTCCTCGGTGCGGGGCCTCACGGATGTGTGTTCGAGCGGCGCATGCCTCCCATGAGTCGCCCCGCCGATCTCGTGCACGTGGTCGCTGTGGGGTTCTACGGGCGCATGTCGTTCCTTGCGACGGACCACCTCGCGGGCGGAACTCCCGCGTCGATCGAGCGCAGCGGGTCGATGCCGTCGCACGGGGCCAGCGGCGTACCGCTCCCGCTCCGCGCGGCCCTCCGCCTCGCGCGCTCCGCCGTGGCCAACCCCGGAGCCTTCTTCGGACCCACTGGGGCGTTTCTCCCTTCAACGTAGATCCATTGGTATTGCAGGGGCACGATGCACGAACTCAGACCCGGTGAACGCTTCGGCCACTATGAGATCGTGCGACCCGTTGGCGTCGGCGCCTTCGGTCGCGTGTACGAGTCTCGGCGCCTGCCCATGGGGCGGCGCGTCGCGCTCAAGGTGCTGCATCGGCACCTCGTCCGCGAGCCCGAGGCGGTCGAGCGGGTTCTGCGTGAGGTGGAGCGCGTCGCGACGCTCGAGCACCCGCACATCGTTGCCCTCGTCGACGCCGACGTGCACGACGGGCAGCCCTACCTCGCCACGCCCTTTCTGGAAGGCGAAACCCTGAGCGAGCGCATCGCGCGCACGGGCGCCCTCACCGTCGCCGAGGCGCTCGACATCATGGTGCCCGTGCTCTCCGCGGTGGCCACCACGCACGACGTCGGCGTGGTGCACCGCGCGCTGGGCGCGTCGAGCATCTTTCTCGAGCGCCAATCTACAGGGCACACGCTGCCCGTGGTGCTCGACTACGGCATGGCCCAGATCGAAGAGGCCACGCTCTCGCAGACGCAAACCAGCGCGATGATGCAGGCGCCGTTCTACCTCTCGCCCGAGCAGGCCCGGGGCGACGCGCACGCCGACCCGCGCAGCGACCTGTGGTCCCTCGGCGTGACGCTCTTCGAGTGCCTCACGGGCTGCAGGCCCTTCCCCGGCGCGAGCGCGGGGCAGGTGCTGCGCGCGATTCTCGGGGCCCCGGCGCCGCGCCCCGCGAACGTCAATCCCAACATCCCGCCCGCGCTCGACGCGCTCCTCGCGCGCGCGCTCTCGCGCGACCTCGACGCCCGCTGGCAGAGCGCGCGCGACTTCGCCGCGGCGCTGCTCCCCTTCGCGCGGCCGCAGACCCGCAGCACCTGGCAGCCCGTGTTCGCGGCGCCCGGCGACGGCGCCGCGCCCCTCGCGAGCACGATGTACTTCGACGGTCCCAGCGCGGCTCCGCTCGACGTGCCCTCGGGCACACAGATCCTCGATGAGCCGCCGCAGGCGCCCGCCTTCGACCTGGGGGCCACCGTGGTGTCAGCGCCGCCGAGCACGAGCCAGCAGGGGGGCCTGGAGCGCACGCGCATGCTCGACCCGAGCGTCGATCCCATGGGACTGAGCGCGGGGCCCTCGCACCCGAAGGAGCCTGCGATCGCGGCGACGATGGCCGTCGACCCCGGCAACGCGGCGATGCTCTGGTCGCAGCCTCCCACCGCGGGCGCGTACGGCGGCCTCCCGGGTGCGGCGCCCGCGCGCGCGGCGTCCAGTGTGCCGACGACGGTGAAGCGTCGGCGGTGGCCCTGGGTGGTGGCCGCGCTCACGCTCGTCGGCGCGGGCATCGCGGTCGCCCTCGTGGCGCTCGACGAAGACCAGGCGCCGGCCGCGCGCCCCACCGCGGTGAGCACGACGGTGAACACCACGGTGAACTCCGCAGAGGCGCCGCCGGAGGCTGCAGATGCGTCGCAGGGGGCCGTTGCGGCGCCCGCGAGCACCGAAGCGCCGAGCGTCGCCACAACGGCGAATGCTCCGGCGGCGGCGAACGCTCCGGCGGCGGCGAACCCCGCGGCGGTGACGCGTCGCACGCAACCGGTGGTGGTGCGTCGCACGCGCGGGCACGCCATCGACGCGCTGCTCAAGGGGCTGGGACTGTGAATCCACCCCTTGAAAGGGCTGGGTGCAGCATCTTGAGCGCCATGCGCCGCAGCAACGGGCGCATGCGGGCCTCGTCGACGGCGCCGCAGGCTCCCTCGCCCAGCCTCCGCACGATCTCGTAGCGATGGGCGTAGATCGTCCCAGCGATCAGCGAAGCCGCTTCGTCCGCCGACATCCCTGCCGCACGCTTTGACGGCGGCGATCGGATCGACGCGCCCCTGCGACCCTACGCGAAACGCTGGGATTCGGTGCGTGACAGACCGCGCGTCAGCGCGCGACGAACCACACGCCATCGGTGCGTGATAGCACCAGAGGCAACGCGAAGGTGCCTGCCTTCGATTGGCCGACCAGCGGAGGGCGGCCGAACGCGTCTGTGACCCCAAGAAGCCTCCCGCCAGCCCAGGAGTTCACGACCAGAGTCTGCGGGTCCGGGCGAGGCACCGACCAATCCTCGGGTGCCATCACCTCGCGCAGATACTCCGTCATCTCGTGCTCGATCCGCTCGCGCGTGACGCCCACGGCGCGTCCGACCTCGTCGTGCTTCGTGCGGAGAAGCGTCTGAAGTGTGGCCACGTCGCGCGCCGCCATCGCGGCGTGTAGAGTGTCGAGCGCTCCGAGGATGTCTGGCGTGTCCTCGGCAGTGAAGGGGCGCGCGTCGGCGCTCTCCCAGAGCCACGGTCCGCGCGTGAAAGACGGGACGAAACCGCCTGCGAACACCGCGAAGGGGCCGACCCCGTCGAGCGGTGATGCCACGCGGTCCCACGCGTATCCGATCACGTCGACCGCAAGCGGCTCCGTCGCGGAGAAGTCTGTTCGAAGAACCTTCACAGAGAACGACGCGCCAGGCGAGGGCTCCATCGCGGCGCTTTCTCCGTCGAGGCGCGGCGCGAGGAAGACCTCGAGTCGGTTCGCACCCGCGCCCAGCCATGCGTCGACCTTCGCGTCACGCTGGCGCGCAGCGCCGACGCGCTCTGTGAACACATCGACGCCGTTCACTCGCACGAGCGCGCGGAGCCCGTCGCACTCGACTCGCAGGAGGTGAAGTTCCATGTTGGCTCTACACCTCGAAGGAGAGGCGGCGCGGACCGTCGAGCAGCACCTTCTCGTCCCAGATCTTCACAGGGTAGTCGACCTTCACGGCACCGAAGAGGGCGTCGATCGAGAAGGTGACCTCCCCCCTTGCGCGCACGACCTCGTAGTCGATCGCGAACACGCCTTCAGGGGCTGGCGTCAACCCCGCAGCGAACGCTCGCTCGGGCGACGGGGTTCGCACAGAAATCCCTGATTTACCGGTTACATCGACGCTCCCGATGACGTCCTTCATGAGCAGCAGCCGACCGCCGATGGATACCTCGAGCGCGCCCTCGGCCTTGCCGCGGGTGTTCCACTCGCCGCCCCACGCGTGCTCGACCTCACCGCCGATGGCCGCGCTCCCGACGACCTTGAAGAACACGTACGCATCGACGGCCCTCTCGCGCACCCAGCGGAAGAGGCTCAGGTCGAGGACCTTCAGATAGCCGGGACGCCAGTGCTTTGTGTAGCTCGCCTCGAAGAGCTTGAGCTCCGCCTCGAACTTGAAGGCCAGGTGCACCTCGGGCCCGCGCGGGTCTTCCTTGAAGCCGCCGCTCCCCTTCAGCGTGATCTCCGGGAGCAACGAGAACTCGAAGCCCTCCTCGACCGAGACCGCCGCGTCGAAGACCTCGTGAACCCGCTTGAGGTAGCCCGCGGCGAAGAACCACTTGTCGGTGAGCTGGTCGATGTAGGTGCGCGGGTTGATCTTGAAGTGCCCCTCGGGAATGACCTTCACCGTCCAGCCGGGCTTGAGCGCGTCCTTCCACTTCGACGCGGGAGGCGTGGCGAGCGCCTTCGCGGTGTCCCAGTCCTCGCTGTCCGCGTGGCCGCTCCGCGCCGCGAGGGCCTCGATCTTCTCGCGCTTCTCCGCTGCCTTC
This sequence comes from uncultured delta proteobacterium, assembly GCA_903885885.1. GTDB lineage: Bacteria > Myxococcota_A > Polyangia > Polyangiales > CAISKJ01. Next base: position 4,473 of record CAISKJ010001072.1, on the reverse strand, counting down.
TTCGCCTTGAGGGCGGGGTCTTCCAGCCTCGGGCGCTTCCATTTGAGGGAGATCTCGATCTGTTCGGCGGGGTAGGCGACAACCTCGAGGCTGTGCCGCACGCCCTGGCACCCGTCGGCTTCAACCATGAATCTCGCGGGAACGACGGCCGACGCGAGGCGTGTGATCGACACGAAGGGGACCACCGTCGGGACGTTCGCCGTGAACGTGTTCTTGATCCCTTCGCGGAGTTCGAGCCCCAACAGTTTGAACGCCGCATCGGGGATGGCCGTCACGAGGTCGTGGCTCTGCATCGTCCACGACGGGTGCTTGCCGCAACCACCGCGCATCACAGACTCGAGCGCGATCTCGTCGCCGCTCGAGAGCGTCGCGACCTCAAGGCGTCCGCCGCGCGACCGCCGACCGTGGCTGCAGACGGCATCGACGCGCAGCAGTTCGCAGGGCGGTTCGAGGGCCTTGCGCACCGCACGCTCATCGGGGAGACGCGCAGGCATTGAGGGGAGCGAGGTTGCTACGTCGATGGTTTCGAGCGACGCAGCGTACGTGAAGCCCGTCGTCTGATCGCGACGCGCCTCGAGTGATTGCTCGCCGGGGAGCCTTCGAACTGGCGCCGCCGCGCGGGGACGTACCTGACCGTTGGGCGTGCGAAGGAAGGCGCGATCGCCGCGGAGCGTCGCGGCCAGGGGAGTCAGCGCGATGGACTCCCAGGGCGCGCGCCGGAGCCGTTCGGCGACGCGTGACGTCGCGATCTCGTCGGCGACGCTCCGCCGCGGGGGCGTGCGATCGATCGCCGGCGGGAGTTGTTGCACGGCGACCACGACAGCTGCGGGCGCGACGGGCGCGAGGACTGAACGAGCCGCGGGCGGCGGAGCGCCGGCCTCACGCGCGAGCTTCTGCTCGTAGGAGTCAACGAGACGCAGGATCTTAGCGACCTGCGGCGTGATGTGCTTCTTGCCGAGCGCGCGCCCGTTCTCCGTCGCGGTTCCGCGGAGCCCGGGGCCGTCGTGATGGAGCCAGTAGACGCGCGTGGCGATGTCGGGTTCGCTCTCGAACTCCGTGCGCAGGCCCTCTGCGATGAGCTTCGAATTGCGCGCGGCCTTGAGGTTGTCTTTGGTGTGGAGCACCAGCGCGCGCGCCTGCGCGGCGGCGTCGTCGCGGTTGTTGGGCGTCAGGCCGTAGTGAGCGCCCGTCTTCTTGATGAACTGCCCCAGCCCCATCGCGCTCGTCGTCCCAGCTGCGGCGTCGGGGTTGAACCCCGATTCGTGCCTGGCGATCGCGAGGGTGAGCGCGATCTCCTCGTTGGACATCCCCTGCGCTTTGCCTTCGCGATAGAGGGTCTTGACCATCTCTTCTTGCGTCTCGGGGGTGGCGTCGGCGTAGCGACGGCTCTCCCCGTGAAGGCGATCATGCGCGACACCATCGGCGCCTGTCTCCGTGGTCGGGATCTCGCGATCGTAGTTCGACCACTTCACGGGATGGGTGTAGGCGCCACCCCGCGCGCGCACGAGGATCTCCCCGAAATGCAGCCCCGCCTGCTCCCGCTCACGATCCTGACCCATGGACCCCATACATTACCAGATGCGCGCGCTGAGATCATCGCCCTTCCAGCGTCGCTCGCGCGAGACGCCCGTCACGGCTCCTTGTGGCCGCAGCCCCGATCATGAGATTCTCCCGCGCCGGAAGAGGTGATGGACATGGCAGAGGGGCAAGGCAGCGCGATGCTGCCAGAGGCAGGCTTCCACTTTTACGCGGACGGCGTGTCGGAGTCGTGGCAGGTCGTCCACCTCCACGCACGCTCCGCGCTCTCCGAACTCTCGGAGTGCGTCCTCGAGCTCGCGCACGCGGTCCCGCCCGGCGGGGCGCCCGTGCATCCCGAAGACATGGTCGGGCAGCGCGCGCAGGTCGAGATCGAGCGCGGCGAGCACGACCGTCACTTCGTCGTGGGCATCATCGCCGCGGCGGAGGACGTTGGCGCGACGGCGGGGCACCAGATCGCGCGTGTGCGCATCGTCCCCGACCTGTGGCGCCTGTCGCAGCGAAGCCATTTTCGCATCTTTCAAGACCTCGACGCGCTCGAGATCTTGAAAGATGTGCTGAAGGACGCTGGGATCTATCAGGGCGCCGGCTTCGATGAGAAGCACACGCACGGGAAGGCGAGCAAGCGAGAGTACAGCGTCCAGCTCGGCGAGACCGACCTCGACTACGTCGCTCGCCTCCTCGCAGAAGAGGGGCTCAGCTGGTTCTTCGTCGACAGCGACGGCCACCACAAACTCGTGGTCGCCGACAGCGCCCTCAATGACGCGTTCGCCCCGGTCCAGACCTTCCGGGCGCACCCGCTCCACACGCTCGCTCACGACAACGACACGTCATCGTTCGAGTCGATCCGCAGCATCGAGTTTGCGCGCGAGGCGGGTCTCCATCAGCTCACCCTCGCCGACTACGATTTCACGCGTCCCGCGGCGCGCATCAAAGATCGAAAGTCACCGGGCCAGGGCACTCACACCCGGTACGAGTATCCGGGGCCCATCACCCTCTCGGGCTACAACGCCAGCTCGCATGCGTGGCAGAAGGACAACGCCGTTACGGCCACCAGCGCTCGAAGCGACGCGCTCACGTCGCACCAGAGGCTGGTGCGGGGACAGTCGAACGTGCAGGGCTTCAGCGCCGGTTGTAAGTTCACGATCACTGGCGCGGAACACCCGACCTTCAAAGGTCCCTTCGTGCTCACGCAGGTGACGCATGTCGGCCACGCGCCGGAAGTGCTCGAGGGCGACCGCGCGTCGCAGACGAACGCTGGCGACCGCTACCAGAACACATTCGAAGGAGCCCCGAAGAGCGTTCGCGTGAGGCCGGTGCTCCCGTTTCCGCGACCGCGGGCGACCTTCCCCCAAACGGCGACGGTCATGGCCGAGGCGGGATCCTCCGACGAGATCTGCACGGACCACTACGGCCGCGTCCTCGTGCGCTTTCACTGGGACGCCGACGGTGGCCGCGTCGCCTCGCAGCAGTCCAAGCGCAGCTCGTGCTGGATCCGTACTGCGCAGGCCCTGGCCGGCGCCATGTGGGGCTTTCTCTTCGTGCCGCGCGTGGGCATGGAGGTGATCGTGCAGTTTCTCGACGGCGACCCCGATCGGCCCATCATCACGGGATGCGTGTACAACGGCGCGCACTCGACGCCGGTGAAGCTCCCCGAGAAGAAGACACAGTCGGTGATTCGCACGCAGAGCTCGCCCGGCGGAGCGGGCTACAACGAGCTGCGCTTCGAAGACGCCGCGGGCGACGAGCACGTGTGGTTTCGCGCGCAGAAAGACCACACCGCGCATGTGCTCCACGATCACAAGGAGAGCGTCGACCACGACCAGACCACGGTCGTGAAGCACGACAGCTTTCTCGAGGTGGGCAACGACCGCGCGGTGGTGGTCAAGGGCAACCAGAAGCACGCCGTGACCAAGAATCAGGGCGTGGCGGTGAAGGGCAACGCGCTGCGCGAGGTGACGGGCAACGAGAGCCTCGTGGTGCACAAGTCGCGCACGACGCACGTCGATCAGGAGTGGAAGCTCACCGCGGACGAGGGGGCGTCGGTCGCGGTGGGCGGCAGCGCGAAGCTCGACATGAAGCCCGATGAGATTCTCATGGAGGCCCCTTCGGGGATCACCTTCAAGTGTGGTGACAACAAGATCGCGATGACCCCCACGGGGATTACCCTGCAGACGAGCGCGGGGGCCAAGGTGGTGCTGCAGGGGCCCATGGTGAACGTCGAGGGCGGCGCCAACGTGACCGTGAAGGCCGGCGCCATGCTGACGATTCAGGGCGTGCTCGTGAAGATCAACTGAGGGCACTCGCATGAGCATGGCCGCACGCCTTGGAGACATGACCGCGCACGGCGGCACCGTGGTGGTGGGGTGCCCTACCGTGATGATCGGGGGAATGCCCGCCGCGCGCGTGGGCGACATGCACGTGTGCCCCATGGTGATTCCGGGGATGCCGCCGATCCCGCACGTGGGGGGGCCTATCGCGCTCGGTTCGTTTACGGTGCTCACGGGCTCGATGCCGCAGGCGCGGCAGTCGGACATGGCGGTGTGCGTCGGTCCGCCCTCGACGGTGGCCATGGGGGCGCCGACGGTGATGGTGGGCATGGGGGGCGGCGGCGGCGGGGGCGGTCCCATGGGCGCGATGCTCGGCGCGGCGGTGAGCACGGGGCGCTCGGGGCTCGGTGAGGCTCCCCTCGCGCGGAGGCTCCCTGACGGGCGCTGGGTGACCACCCTGGGCGTCGTGCGCATTCAGGGAGAGCCGTACTTTCAAGCGCAGGTGCTGCGCGAGCTCGAGCGCCTGCGCGCGACGCCGGCGGGGCGCGCGCGGCTGCGCTCGCTGGCCACGAGCGGTCGACGGTTGACGGTGGTGCAGGCCGGGACGCGCGGCTGCGCGGTGTCGTTGCGGCGCGGACCCGATGGCGCGCTGCGGGGGCTGCGTCGG
>CAISKJ010001071.1 GCA_903885885.1 uncultured delta proteobacterium | reverse complement strand
GCTCCTGCGGCGGAGCCCACCGCACGCCGGTCGCGGTGTCGGTCGACGCAGCGGGGCTCTTTGCGCCGCTGCGCGAGGGTGCGAGGCGCGCGAGCATCTCGGTGGTGAAGGGGCCGTTGGCCACCAGGCTCGGCGGCGCGAGGCGCGCGAGCGACGACTCGGGGCGCGCGTCGACGATGGCCCGCCGCGCCTGCTCGCTGATGTTGACGTACGCGCTCGCGGCGCCCGCGGGCGCGGCGGGGGCGCGCGCCGGGGGCGGCGAGAGCGGCGATGCGGCGCCGCGCAGCACGCGGTCTGACTGTTCGATGATCGGCATCGGATCGGACCTTCGCCTCCAGGAGCTCCGACCCTAACGCCGACGCGCCGCACTTGTCACCGTCTCTGCGCGCGCCACCGACGGCGCGTCAGGGAGCGCCCAGGCAGCAGCGCTTGTACTTCTTGCCGCTCCCGCACGCGCAGGCGTCGTTGCGCCCCGGCGCGGGCGCGGCGCGCACGGGCTCCGCGCGGTCGTAGGCGCGGGTCGCCGCGAAGAGGCGCTCGCCGACGCGCGGCGTCCACGGGGGCGCGAGGTCGAGGTGGTCGCGCGGGAGAAAGAAGTCTTCGGGTTCGAGCGTGGCGAAGGTGGTGACATCGGACGCGAGGGCGGCCACGCCGTCGAAGTCGTTCAGCGAGTCGCCCAGCTCGTGGGCGTAGCACGCGAGGGCGAGCGCGCGCGGCGCCTCCTCGACGGGCGGACACGTCGCCGCCAGGCCGCGCGCGCGGCGCACGTCGGCGTAGCAGCGCCGCGCCCGCGCCTCGACGGCGCTGCGCTGCGCCGCGGGGTCGGCGCGAAAGGTCTGCGAGAGCATGCCCTTCAAGCGATGCGCGCGAACCTGCAGGGGCGAGGCGTCGGGCGCGAGGTCGAAGGGCTCGAGGAGCTCGTCGACCTGCGCGCGCAGCGACGGGTCGCGGAGCCCCATGACCATCAGCCCCAGCCCCGCGTTGAGCAAGATGGGGATCGTCGGCGCGGCGAGGTACGGGTCGACGTAGTGGTCGAAGTTGGGGATCCCGATGCGGCCCGTGAGCCACGCGCCGCGGAGCATGCCTGCGTGCGCGCCGATGCGAACGTGCGTCCAGCTCAGGGGGAGGTGACGGTCGGACTCGGCCGACGATCCCTTGAAGAACTCGTCGTAGAGGTCCCACCCGCGGTCGGCGCCGACGAGGAGCGTAAAGTGGTTGAGCGCCCACCAGCGCGTCCACCCGATGGAGAGCACCTCGTCGCGGTTGGCGCGCGTCGTCCGTCGCGACGACGTGAGGTGGTCTCGAATCTCGAGGCAGGCCGAGCCGCACCCGACCATGCCCTTGAGAAACTCGTTGCGGAGCCACGGGTGGAGCCCCGCGATGGACCGGTACTCCTCCAGCGAGAAGCGCGGGCCCACGTCGGCGATCCGACCGAAGATCGCGTCGACGCGCCCCGCGTCGGCGGCCACCTCCTCCGAGGCCTTCATGCGCTCGCGCAGCGCCGTCACGCGCCTCGCCATAAAATCGAGGGAGGCGCGCGACACGACGGGCACGTCGTAGGGGCGCATCCCCTCGGCGAGCGCGGTGATGAACTTCCCGTCGCGCGACACGATGAGGTGCGGGCCCACGTCGGGGGCGCCCAGGCAGATGGCCGCGCGGGCCGCGCCCTCGGGCACCTTCCCCTCATCGAGGATGAACCGCAGAATGGGGACGTCGTTGTAGAGCGAGAGCGCCAGCTCGACGTGCGGCAGCGCGAGCCGATCGAGACGCCGCAGAAAGTGATGCGCGTGACCGGTCATGGCCTAGCGCGATCGTACCGGATGCGACGCTCAGCGCGCGGTGTAGTTGCGCGTCACGAGCACGACGATCTGCTCGCCGGCCATCATCGGGCCCGGGAGCTCGATGTCTTTGCGCGTCTTGCTGCCGGGGATGATCTTCTTGATCTTCGACGTGTACGGGCAGGCCTCGTCGACGAAGAGCTCGGCGTAGCGAGACGACACGCGCTCGTGGTCGCGGTCGAGGTAGGTCGACACGCGGATCTCGGGCGCGGCGGAGGAGAGTAGATATTGCCAGGTGGCGTCTTGCACGGTGACGACGAGGTCGTCGGGGCCGCGCACACCCGGTTGACGGCAAAGCGTAACGAGCGGCATTGGCGCGACACTCGACGATGGCCCCGCGCCCTGTCAAGCAACGCCGCGGCCGCGCGGCGTCGGGTGCGCGCTACAGGCGCACCGCGGGGCGCTTCGCGGTGAGCGCCTCGCGGTAGAGGTACGCGAGCCCGAGGAGCGTGAGCGCGTGCGCGAGGGCGGCGCCCGAGACGTAGCGCGTGGTGTCGAGCGAGCGCGTCGCGTCGCGGCCCGCGGTGCCCACGAGCCACGCGCCCGTGGAGGCGTTGGCGAGCACCACGCCGTGCACCAGCGCCGAGGCGACGGCGGTGAAGCGCGTGCGGTGAAACGCGCGCCGCGGGTCGCGCACCAGAATGTCGCTCCCCGCGCGCATCACGAGCGACGCGAGGATCATCGCGACCACGGCGCCGACGCCGCCGCCCGCGGTGAAGTACCCGACCATCGTGTGCAGGGTCGGAACGGCCAGCACCTCGACGCCGAGGCCCGCGAGGTAGAGCGCCGTCGCGAGGAGCGCGAAGGTGACCGCGCGCCCGTACACGATGCAGCTGAACACCATGAGCCGCAGCGGCGCCGGCGCCTCGGCGAGGTGAGCGCCCACGATCTGGCTCTCGCGGTAGGCCCCGACGCCCGCGGGCACCGGCGGCAGGTCGACGAGCTGCCAGCGCCGCCGGTGGCGCCGCTCGCGCACCACGTACGAGATTGCGGAGCTGCCCACCACCAGCGCGACGTAAGCGAACCAGGCCATCGGTCGCGATTGTGTCTGCAACCGCGGCCCCTGCCAATGGGGGCCCGCGACTCCGCCGTGTTCGCCCGCACCGCGGGCCGCTACACTCGCGCGCCGACGCACCCCTATGCACCGCACCTCACCGTGTCTCACGCTGTTCGCGCTCGTCGCTCCCCTCGGCTGCGGGCTCCTCGGCGGGCCCGCCGCGCCCGTCGCCACGACCGCCGCAGCGACGAATCCGGTCGCCGCGCCCGCGCAGCCCGCCGCGGCGGGGTCGGCGGCGGCCGACGACGAGGTGCGCGCCCTCGTCACGCAGGCGCTCACGCCGCAGATGTGCCCGCGGCTGCTCAACTCGTTCATCGGGCTGCCGGGCGAAGGCACGGCGACGGGGCCCGCGGCGGGGACGCTTCCGTCGGCCGGTCGGTGGTGGATCCGCAGCTGCGCCGCGCGCGTCGAGGGCGACCGCCTCGTGCTCGCCCTGGGAGGCCCCGGGTGGACGTGGATCGACCGTGAAACAAGCGGCTTTCGCGTGCGCCAGTACCTGCTCTTCGAAGCGCAGGCGGAGCTCGGCGCCGACGTGGCCGTCGGGTACGACCGCGCGCGCCGCGTGGCCTCGCTGTGGATGCGCCCCGCCGAGGGCGTGCGCGCGACCATCACCCCGCGCGGCGTGGTGAGCGCCGAGGCGACGGGCTTCTTCTCGACGCTGCTCGGCGGCGTGGCGGCGGTGACGGGCAACAGCGTGAGCGACCGCGCGCGCCAGCAGGCCGGCGAGCTCGGCTCCACGATGCTGCGCGACCGCCTCGGCGCGGGCTTCACCATGACCTTCTCCCTCGACACGCAGCAGGTCGACTTCATGGTGGGCGCGCTGCAGCGCGGAGAGGTTCCGCAGCGCCCCTACGCCGACGCGTCGCGCACGCCGTGGATGGTCAACCAGCGCTCCACCGTGTGGCCCGGTGGCCTCGACGTGGTGGGCCCCATCGCGCCCGAGGGGGGCGCCCGCGCGGGCCTCGACGTCGAGCTCGAGGAGGGCGACGGCGCCACCGTGCGCGCCACCTGCACCGAGCCCATGTTTCGCTACTTCGACGCGCGCTTTCGCGCGCCCGACGCGGCGCCCGCGGCGCCCCCGGCGGCCACCACCGTCATCGAGCTCTCGGCCGGCAGCGGACCGCAGCACGTTACGCTGCCCGACACGCTCCCCGGCGGACCGTGCCCCATGCTCGTGACGATCTCGCCGCGCGGGGGATCGCTCCCCGTGCGCCTGCGCTACCGCGTCGCCCCCGAGGCCGCGCACGGCCCCGCGACGCCCGCGGCGCCGCGGCGCGTGCGCGTGCAGATCGCGGGCAGCACGGTGGCGCACGACAACCCCTCGGGCCACGCGTGGGACATGGTGGGCGGCGAGGCCGACCAGGTGGTGGTGACCTCGTCGGTGCCCCTCGAGCGCGAGATCGACCGCACGCCCGTGATGAGCGACCGCGACACCGCCACCTGGGGCCGCTGGCTGCCGGGCGCGTACGACCTCGCGCGCGACCTCCCGCTGCACTTCAGCGTGTACGACGACGACGCCACCACGCGCGAGCTCATCGGCGTGGCGCTCCTCGACCCGGCGCGCGTTCCGCAGGCGTCGGGCGAGCTCGCGCTGCCGCTGCGCAGCGAGGGGCCGGTGCCCCGGCAGACGGGCACGCTGCGCCTGCGCGTCGAGGTGCTCCCGTAGAAAAGTTGTCGCTCCCGGGTGCGCCGCGCTACCCGCGGAGCACCTATGGAGATCGCCAACGTAGCGGGGCGCTATGGCATCGAGCACGTCGCGGGCACCGGGGCCATGGCCCGCGTGTGGCGCGCCACGGACCTGCACAGCCACGCGCCCGTGGCCATCAAGCGCATCCTCGAGGGGCTCCGCACCGACCCCGACGTGCGTGCGATGTTCGACGACGAGGCCGCCGTGACCGCGTCGATCGCGCACCCCAACGTGGTCGGCTACGTCGACCGCGGCTACGACGCGCACGGCCCCTGGATCGCCCTCGAGTGGGTCGATGGTCTCACCGCGCAGGAGCTCGTCGCCACGCGCCGCGCGCCCCTCGGCGTGCGCGCCACGCTCTCGCTCGCCGTCGACCTCTTGCAGGCGCTCGCGGCCACGCACGGCCCGGGCGTCGGGGTGATCCACCGCGACGTGGCGCCCTCCAACGTGCTCGTCGGCCTCGACGGCGTCACGCGCCTCGCCGACTATGGCCTCGCACGCTCCATCGCGCGGGCGCGGGTCAACAGCGCGGGCACGGCCAAGGGCAAGATCGGCTACCTGCCGCCCGAGGTGCTCCGCGGCTCGCTCCACGGCACGCGCGGCGACCTCTACGGCGCGGGCGCCGTGCTGTGGGAGCTCCTCGCGGGGCGTCGCGTGTTCGCCCACGTTACGAGCAAGGGCGCCCTCGCCCACGCCTACCTCTACGCCCCGCGGCCCGCGTTGCAGAGCGTGAACCCCACGGTGCCCGACGGCGTCGCCGCGGTGATCGACAGCGCGCTCTCGATCGACCCCGCGCGGCGCCCGCCCAACGCGCTCGCGATGGCCGAGCGGCTCCTCAACGCCGCCGACGCGGCGTCGGTGTCACCCTCGCCGGGTGAGCTCTCGGTGGCCGTGTGGGGCGCCCGTCGGGCCATCGCCGCCAACGACGCGGGGCGCCGCCGCGCCGAGCCCGTGCGCGCCACCCACACCGCCGCGCCCGCGCTCGCCGAGACGGGCTGATGCGCCAGCGGGCTGCGCGCGGGTTGCGGTCGCTGCCGCGAAGAATCCGCTTTGCGGGGCGCGCGAAAGGGCACTAGGGTCGCGCGGCCATGCAGAGCACCCTGGGCGACCTTCTTTCATCGCGGCGGGTCGTAATCACGGTCGGTTGCGGCGGCGTCGGCAAGACCACGGTCGCCGCTTCGCTGGCCCTCGCGGCGGCGCGGCAGGGTCGGCGCGTGCTGTGCCTCACCATCGACCCGGCCAAGCGCCTCGCCACGTCGCTGGGCCTGCGCGAGAGGCGCGCCGAGCAGCAGGCCATCGGCCGCGAGCT
>CAISKJ010001070.1 GCA_903885885.1 uncultured delta proteobacterium | reverse complement strand
GCAGTATCGGCTGTACCGAAAGCGAGAGCCCGCGCGATGAGCCGCCGCGCCTTCGCCCTCGCGCTCCTGTGCCTGCTTCTCGCGTGCAGCAGCCGCGTCGAGGTGCCCTACGGCACGTGCCGCGCGTCGGCCCTGTGCGCCGAGGCGACGCCGCAGTGCATCGCGTTTCGTAACACCGTCGACGGGAGCAACGTGCCCCTCTGCACGCGCGCGTGCGCTACCAACGCCGAGTGCCCCGACGACGGGGTGTGCATCGAGATCCTCCAGGGGGCGCACCGCTCCCTCTGCATGCAGCGCTGCGCGTCGGTGGGCGCGCGGTGCCCCTTTACGGGCGGGTTCTGCGCCGACGTGCGCGCGGGCGACAGGGCCTGCGTGCCGTGAGCGCGCCCCCGCCACTCACACCGAAGAGAACGTCATGAAGTTTGACCACGACCTCGCCGCGCGCCTCAAGCCCCTCATCGAGGCGACCTTCGCCGACCGCTCGCTGCTCAAGGTGTACGACTACGAGTACGCGGTGCTCGACGCGCTCACGGCCCTCGACGCGGGCACGCTCCGCGTGGCCACGCGCGACGACGCCGGCGAGTGGACGGTGCACCCGTGGCTCAAGCAGGCCATTCTTCTCTATTTCGCCCTGCGCACCAACGAGCGGTCGACCTCGGGGCCCCTCGAGTTCAACGACAAGATCCCCGTGAAGGCCCCGCCGCCGGGCGTGCGCGTGGTGCCGCCGGGGACGGTGCGCTACGGCTCGCACGTCGAGCCCGGCGCCGTGGTGATGCCCGGCTACGTGAACATCGGCGCGTGGGTGGGCAGCGGCACCATGGTCGACACGTGGGCCACCGTGGGCTCGTGCGCGCAGATCGGCCGCGACGTGCACCTCTCGGGCGGCGTGGGCATCGGCGGCGTGCTCGAGCCGCCGGGGGCGCGGCCCGTCATCATCGAAGACGGGGCGTTCGTGGGGTCGCGGGCCATCGTGGTCGAGGGCGTTCTCGTCGAGCGCGAGGCGGTGCTCGGCGCCGGCGTGGTGCTCACCGCGAGCACGCCCATCGTCGACGTGACGGGCCCCGAGCCCGTGGAGTTCCGCGGCCGCGTCCCGGCGCGCTCGGTGGTGATCGCGGGCTCGCGGACGAAGAGGTTTCCCGCGGGCGAGTTCGGCGTACCGTGCGCGCTCGTGATCGGAAAGCGCACCGAGAGCACCGACCGCAAGACCTCGCTCGAGATGGCCCTGCGCGACCACGGGGTGTCGGTGTGACCGACGCGCTCGAAGCCACGCTCCTCGAGCTGTGCGCCATCTCGTCGTTTACGGGCGAGGAGGGCGCCGTGTGCGACCACGTCGAGGCGGGGCTCGTGAAGCTCCTCGGGCGCGCGTGTGTGGCCCGCGACGGGCACAGCCTCGTGGTGACCCCGAAGGTGCCCGACGGCCTCCCGAAGGTGGTGCTCGCGGGGCACTTCGACGTGGTGCGCACCGACCACGACGGGCCGCCGCGCATCGAGGGCGAGCGCATCTACGGGCCGGGCGCCGCCGACATGAAGTCGGGCCTCGCGGTGATGCTGCACCTGTTGCAAGACCTGCAAGACGGCTGGATTCCGCGGTACGCGCCGACGTTTGTTTTCTATGAGCGCGAGGAGGGGCCGTACCTCGAGAACCGCCTCGGCGATCTGCTCGAGCACTTTCCCGCGCTCTCGAAGGTAGAGCTCGCGGTGTGCCTCGAGCCGAGTTCGAATGTGCTGCAGCTCGGGTGCATGGGGAGCCTCCACGCGCGCGTTCGCTTTCACGGTCGCACGTCGCACAGCGCGCGGCCGTGGCAGGGCGAGAACGCCATTCACAAAGCCGCGCCCTTTCTGGCACGGCTCGCCGCGCGGGAGCCGCGCGACGTGGTGATCGACGGCATGCTCTACCGCGAGGTGATCAGCGCCACGCTCGCCGAAGGAGGACGTGGTCGCAACGTGGTGCCCGACCTCTTCACCCTCAACGTGAACTTTCGCTTCGCCCCCGGGAGAACGCCCGAAGAGGCCGAAGACGAGCTCGCGACGATGGTCGCGGGCGACGCCACGATCGAGGTGTTCGACCGCTCTCCGTCGGCGCTGCCGCACCGCGTACACCCGCTCGTCGAGGCGCTCGAGACGCTGGGGGTCTCGTCGGTGGAGCCCAAGCAGGCGTGGACCGACGTGGCGCGCTTCGCGACGGTGGGCGTGGCCGCGGTAAACTTCGGGCCGGGCACACAATCGCAGGCCCACCAGCGCAACGAGTGGACCGACCGCGGCGCCCTCGCCGAGGGGATGGCACTCTTTCGCCGCTGGCTCTTCGAAAGGTGAGATCGACGCAATGCACCCTGCGATCACGTACACGCTCCTGACGCTCCTCGCGGGCGCGTTCGCTGCGGGCTGGTGGCTCGACGGACGGCCCGACGGCCACTCGCTGGCGCGCTATCGCAAGTTCTCGCTCGTCGCGCAGGTGGGGGCGCTCCTGGGGGCGTTTCTCTTGCTGCGACCGGGCGAGAGCCCGCACGCGCGGCCCGACACCTTCGAAGCGGCGGTGGGCCACGGCACGCCCGCGCTGATCGACATGTACTCCACCAGTTGAGGACCTTGCCTGTTGGCAAAGCCGTCGGTCGACGGCCTCGAACGGAGTACGCAGGGCAGGCTCAACGTGGTGCGCGTCGACGTCGAGACGCCGTCGGCCGCGCTCGTGGCGTCGCGCTACGGGTATCGGTTTACGCCGACGTACATTCTCGTCGACCGCGAGGGTCGCGAGGTGTGGCGCCAGGTGGGCGGCTCGCCGCCGCACGACGTGATCGAAGCGCGCATCGCGGAGATGCACTGAGCGTATCGAGCTATCGATAACAAGTACGATCGTACGTTGACAGGGCGTCCTCGCGCTTGTGATCTTCGCCGTGGTGAAGGCGGGGCGCTTCGGATGCGCTGCTGTGCTGGGGCTCACGCTCGTCGCGGGCGGCGCGTCGGCGCAGAGCGCGCGGGGCGTGCGGATTCCCTACGACGGCGGGCCCGTGCCGCCGGGCGGGCGCCTCGAGACCGAGTCGCGCCTGGGGATCACCGTCGGGGGCGCGGCGACCTTTCTTGTAGGCTGGGCGGTGCCCGCGCTCATCGGCGCCAACATGGCTTCGACCGACGACGGCAGCGGCGTGACGGGCGGGCGCTCGTCGGCGGCGTGGTGGCTCGCGGTGCCGCTCGTGGGGCCGCTGCGGTACGGGTTCGAGGCCGACGCGGTGAGCCCCTCGACGTGGGCCCTCATCGGCTTCGATGTGTTCGTGCAGGGCGCGGGGCTCGCACTCTTTGCCTTCGGCATCGCGCGCCCGACGACGTACGTGGTCTTCGACGAGGCGCGACGCAGCGCGCCCGCGCGGCCGCGGTGGGCGCTCTTGCCAGGGAGCCCGGCGACGCCGCACGGCGCCACCTTCGCCCTCACGTTCTGAGATCGCACGGGGACCGCTACCGGCTCGGCCCTCTCACACCACCGTGGCCAGCGCGCACTTGAGGTGCGACTCGGCGCCCGCCGCCGGGGGGAAATCGCTCGGCGCCGTGAGGTCGCGCACCTTGGCCTCGCGCTTCGCGTCGCGCGACGCCTCGTAGAGCCACCGGCGAAACTTCATGCGCACGATGCCCCGGTGGTTGGTGCACGCGAGGAGCATTCCCCCGGGGGCGAGCAGCGCGAAGCACGCCGCCGCGAGCTTCTTGTAATCGCTCTCGGCGGAGAAGCGCGACGTCTTGGTGGTCGCATAGCTCGGCGGGTCGAGCACGATGAGGTCGAAGCGCTCGCGGCGGCCCTTCGCGCCTGCGAGCCAGCCGAACACGTCGGCGCACACGAACACGTGCTGCTCGCCCTCGAGCCCATTGGCCGCGAGGTTGCGCTTGCCCGTGTCGAGCGACGACTGCGACACATCGACGCTCACCGTACGCGCCGCGCCGCCCGCCGCCGCGGCCACGCTGAAGCTGCACGTGTACGCGAAGAGGTTGAGCACCGAGCGGCCCTTCGCGAGCTCGCGCACCTTCTTGCGGTTCTCGCGCTGGTCGAGAAAGAGCCCCGTCGAGAGGCCGTCGCCGAGGCGCGCGAGGTAGGTGAGCCCGTGCTCCTTCACGGCGAACTCGTCGGGGGCGCTCTCGCCGCGGAGCGCGTGCGCGGGCGCCACCGTGTCGCGCCGTGTGTCGACGAGCGTGTTCGCCTGCTTGGGGCGAAACTTCGCGTACACGCCCTTCACGCCGAGGGCCATCACCGCGTCGAGCAGCGCCTCGTCGGCCTCGGGCGTGTAGAAGTGCACAAGCGCGTGGTCGTTGTAGAGGTCGACGTGGGCGCCCACGCCGTCGCCGTCGTGCGCGAGGCGAAACGCGGTGGTGTCGGGGTCGCTCGCGAGCTGGTAGCGCAGGTCGGCGGCGTCGCGGAGGCGTTGGTCGAGCGGCGTCGCGTCGGTGGCGCTCTCGAGCCACGTCGCGAACACCTCAGGAACGGGCGCGTGAAAGGTGACCTTCTTGCCCTTCGTGGGGTGCTCGAGCGTGAGGTCGCGCGCGTGCAGCATGAGCCGCGGCGCCGCCTCGCCGCCG
>CAISKJ010001069.1 GCA_903885885.1 uncultured delta proteobacterium | reverse complement strand
CCGCGGCGGTCTGCACGCCGGGTGCGAGCGCGAGGCGCCAGGTGTTCGCGCCGGGCACCACCTCGACGGTCACCGGGCCCTGCGGGCTGTCGTACACGAAGCGCGCGGAGCGCCCCGCGCGCAGGTCGGCGAAGTGCTGCGCCGACGCCACCTCTTGCACCATCGCCGTGACCGCCGCGTGGTCGAGCGTCTGGTTCGACGTGCGCTCCAAACCGGCGACCCGAACGACCACCGGGGCGTTCGAAATCGCCACCAGGCTCTCGGCCTGGAATCGCATCAGGTGCCCGACGAGCTTGTCGATCTGCTTCATGGCTCCGCCGCGCCGCCGCACCCCGATCGCAAATGTTCGGGGGGCGATCTCTATAACCCCTTTCGCCGCTCCCACGCGCAAAGAACCGCCCCACTGCCCCTCGCCAATGCTTGCACACCTCGCGGGCGACGGTTGAAGGCCGAGGGCATTTCAGGCTAACTCCGCGCCCTCGAACGCCATGCAAGCCACACCTGCCATCCACGGTTACGCCCGCTCCGCGCGCGTTGTCCCCCCAGTGAAAGACGACGCCGCGTGGCGCGCCACCTTCGACCGCGCCGCCCGCGAAGAGCCACGCTTCACCCGCGGCGTGCGCCACCTGCGCGACGACGTGGCCGCCACCCTGCGCCGCGTGGTTCCCTCCGACGCGCGCGTGCTCGAGGTGGGCTGCGGCCGCGGCGACGCGCTCGCGTCGCTCCCCAATGCGGTTCGCCACGGGCTCGACGCGTCGGCCGCCGCGGTGGAGCGCGCCCGCGTCGACCACCCCGGCCTCACCGTGGCCGAGGGCGACGCGCTCACCTTTCAGAGCGACGAGCGCTACGACGCCATCGTGTGCGACCGGCTCGTGCACTCGACGCCCGACATCCAGATGCTGCTCGAGAACCTCGGCGCGCACCTGAGCCCCGGCGGGCGCGTGTACCTCACCTGCTACAACTATTTGTGGGAGCCCGCGCTGCGCGTGGCCGAGCGCCTCGGGCTCAAGTTTCCCACGCCCGAGAACAACTGGCTCTCCGAGTCGGACCTCGTGAACCTCTTCGACCTCGCCGACCTCGAGGTGGTGAAGTTCGAAGACCGCATGCTCATGCCCGTGCCCGTGCCCGTCGTGGCGGGGCTCGTGAACCGCTTTTTGTCCCCCTTGCCCCTCCTGCGCAACCTCACGGTGTACCGGCTCTACGTGCTGCGCCGCCGCTCGCACCCGCACGAGGCCCCGGTGCCCGCGCCGCGCGTCACCGTCGTGGTGCCCGCGCGCAACGAGGAGGGCAACGTGCCCAACATCGTGGCGCGCACCCCCGTGATGGGCCGCGAGACCGAGCTCATCTTCGTGGAGGGCGGCAGCAAGGACAACACGCGCGGCGCCATCGAGCAGGCCATCGCGGAGTACAAGGGGCCCCTCAAGCTGTCGTTCTACACGCAGACGGGCAAGGGCAAGGGCGACGCGGTGCGCGTGGGCTTCGCGCACGCCACGGGCGACATCTTGATGATCCTCGACGCCGACCTCACCGTGCCCCCCGAGGAGCTGCCCAAGTTCTACGACGTGATGGTGCAGGGCAAGACCGACTACGTGCACGGCACGCGGCTCGTGTACCCGATGGAGAGCGAGGCGATGCGCTTCCTCAACAAGCTGGGCAACATCGGCTTCTCGAAGCTCTTCACCTTTCTGCTCAACCAGCCCCTCAAGGACACCCTCTGCGGCACCAAGGTGGTGTGGGCGCGCGATTGGCAGCGCATCTCCGACAACCGCAAGCACTTCGGCGATTTCGACCCCTTCGGCGATTTCGACCTCATCTTCGGCGCGGCGCGGCTCAACCTGAAGATCCTCGAGATTCCCATTCGGTACCGCGACCGCACCTACGGCGAGACCAACATCTCGCGCTTCCGCCACGGGTTCATGCTGCTTCAGATGTCGGCCGTGGCGGCCACGAAGCTCAAGTTCGTGTAGCGTTCGACCGTGGCGCGTCGCATCGTGGGAGCGCGGTTGCTTGGTTGCGCGGCCATCGCGCTCGCGGTGGGCTGCGGCGGTGTTGACCCCGTCGAGGCGATGGACGCCTCGCTCGATGCCACGGTCGACGCGGTGCTCCCGCCCGCTCCCCTCACGGTGCGCGCGGTCTCGTGGAGCGCGGCGAGCGCCGACCTCGGCGCCGTCTCGGCGGTGGCCGAGCCCGACGGGCTCGTGGTGCTCTTCGGTCAGCGCGGGATGCAGGTGCTCGCGGGCGGCGCCGTCACCGCGACGGACGCGCAGGTGACGATGTGGCGCGCCGCGGGGCTCGTGCCCGCGGGCGACGGGAGCGCGGCGCCGTGGACGCTCGGCGTCGACGCCACGGGCCGCGTGTGGCGCGTGCGCGATCGCATGCGCCTCGAAGAGGTGACCGCGCGCTACGCCCTCGCGATGCGCCCCGTGCGCTCGCTCGCGGTGCTGTCGGGCAACCGCGTCGCGTTCGGCTACGAGGGCGGCCTCGCCGTGGCCGACGGCATGCGCGTCACGGTGTGGAGCGAGCCCGCGTTCGCCTCGCTCGTCGGCGCCGGCGCGCGCGTTGCGGCGCGCACCGACGCGGGCGTGCGAGTGTTCGAACCCGCCACGGAGCGCCTCGTCGAGTACACGGTCGCTGGCGTCACGGGCGTCGCCTTCGACGACGCGCAGCGCCTCGTGGTGACCACGGGCGATGTGCTCTACGCCGAGAGCGCCGCGGGCCTCCTCGAGGCGCGCGCGACGAGCACACCCGCGCTGCGTGGCGTCGTGCGCTCGGGCGACCGCGTGTGGCTCGTCGCGGGCGCCCAGCTCGCCGCGTGGGACGGCCGCGAGCT
>CAISKJ010001068.1 GCA_903885885.1 uncultured delta proteobacterium | reverse complement strand
GTTCGTTTTATCTTTTCGCACTCGGCCCTGCGCGAGGGCTGGGACAATCCCAATGTGTTTGTGATCTGCACACTCAAACACAGCGACAACATGGCCGGCTGGTTCGGCGGCGCGGCGCTCTACTATCCGCCGCAGACGCTCTCGCAGCGCCTCGCGGCGATGGCCGCCGTCACGCGCGACGACGTGGTGCGCGTGGCGCGCGAGGTGTTCACCCCCGAGCGCCTCGTGATCGCCGCCGTGGGCAACCTCTCCAAGGCCCGCCTCGGCGAGCTCCGTCGCATCGCCCGCGCGTGGAAGTAGCGCGGCGCACAACGGCGGTTGACGGGCGGGTGAGGGTCACGTAACGGTCGCGGCCGATGGCCAGGCTGACGTACCGTGACGCAGGCGTCGACATCGACGCCGGAGACTCCCTCGTCGAGCGCATTCGACCGCACGTGCGCACCACGCCGCGCCCCGAGGTGCTCGCCGACGTCGGTGGCTTCGCGGGCCTGTGCCGCCTCCCGATGGGCGTGCGCGACCCGGTGCTGGTGAGCGGCACCGACGGCGTGGGCACCAAGCTCAAGCTCGCCTTCATGACCGGCGTGCACGACACCGTGGGCATCGACCTGGTGGCCATGTGCGCCAACGACGTGGCCACCGTCGGCGCCGACTGTCTGTTCTTTCTCGACTACTTCGCCACGGGCAAGCTCGAGGTCGGCGTCGCCGAGCGCGTCATCGCCGGCATCGCCGACGGCTGTCGCCGCGCGGGCTGCACCCTCCTCGGCGGCGAGACGGCCGAGATGCCGGGCATGTACGCGCAGGGCGAGTACGACCTCGCGGGCTTCTGCGTCGGGGTCGTCGGCCGCGACGAGATGCTCGACGGCGCGAAGGTGAAGGTCGGCGACGTGGCCATCGGTGCCTTCTCGTCGGGCCTGCACTCCAACGGCTACTCGCTCGCGCGCCGCGCCCTCCTCGACGAGGCGAAGTACTCGCTCGACGCGCACGTGGGCGGCCTCGGCCGCTCGCTCGGCGAGGCGCTCCTCGAGCCCACCATTGTGTATGCGCGCACGCTGCACCGGGCCATGTCGTCGGGGCAGATTCACGCCATGGCGCACATCACGGGCGGCGGCATCGCGGGCAACGTGCCGCGCGTGCTGCCCGACGGCATCGGCGTCGCGCTCGACCCGCGCCGCTGGCCGCGGCCCGAGCTCTTCGACATCATTCAGCGGGCGGGCAACATCGAAGAGGCCGAGATGCGCCGCACCTTCAACCTCGGTCTCGGCATGGTGCTCGTGGTCGAGGCCGCGGGCGCCGACACCGTGCTCCGCGAGCTCGCCGCCAACGGCCTGAGCGCCGCCATCGTGGGCGAGGTCGTCCCCTCCGACGCGGTCGACGACGCGCGCGTCACCTTCCTCGGAGACTGACCGTGCGCATCGGCGTACTGGTGTCGGGCTCGGGCACCAACCTCCAGGCGCTGCTCGACGCCGAGGCCAGCGGCGCGCTCGCGGGCCACGTGGTCGTCGTGATCTCCAACAAGCCCGCCGTGGGGGCCCTCGACCGCGCCGCGAAGCGCAACGTGCCCACCGCGGTGATCTCGCACAGAGACCACGCGAGCCGCGAAGACTTCGACCGCGCCCTCGTCGCCGCGCTGCGCGCGCACGCGGTCGAGCTGGTGGTGCTCGCGGGCTTCATGCGCATCGTGACGCCGGCGTTTCTCGACGCGTTTCCGCAGCGCGTGGTCAACGTGCACCCCGCCCTGCTGCCGTCGTTTCCGGGCGTCGACGCGCAGGCGCAGGCGCTCGCCTACGGGGCGCGCGTGTCGGGCTGCACGGTGCACTTCGTCGACGCGGGCGTCGACACGG
This sequence comes from uncultured delta proteobacterium, assembly GCA_903885885.1. Classification (GTDB taxonomy): domain Bacteria; phylum Myxococcota_A; class Polyangia; order Polyangiales; genus CAISKJ01. Next base: position 3,026 of record CAISKJ010001068.1, on the reverse strand, counting down.
GCCCCATCATCGCGCAGTCGCCGGTGCCGGTGCTCGACGACGACACCGTCGACACCCTCAAGGCCCGCATTCTGCGCGAGGAGCATCGCACCCTCGTCGCGTCGGTGAACGCGGTGGCCTCGGGGCGCGTGCGCGTCGAAGGGCGCCGCGTGAAGTTCGCCCCGTGACGGCCCCGCGGAGCTTCTACGAGGTGGTGGTGGTGGGGGCCTCGCTGGCCTCCCTCGCGGCCGGCGCGCTGCTCGCGCGGCGCGGGTTTCGTGTGGCCGTCATCGGGCAGAACACCCGTCCTCGCACCTACGAGTACGAGGGTCTCACCCTGCGGCGCGACCTCGCGTGCGCGGGCTTCCTCGACGCCCCCGCGTTTCGGCGCGTGATGACCGAGCTCGCCCTGCTGCCCGCCGTGCGACGGCGCGCGACGAGCCCCGACCCCGCGTGGCAGGTGGTGCTCCCGCGGCAGCGCCTCGACCTCTACACCGACCCCGAGCGCAGGCTCGCCGAGCTCGATCGGGAGTTTCCCGAGGTGCACCGGCCCGTCGAGGATTTCTACGCCAACCTCACGCGCGCCAACGCCTCCCTCGACAAGCTCTTCGGCGCCGACATCACGTGGCCGCCGGGCGGCTTCTTCGAGCGCCGCGCCGCGCGCAAGGCCGCGGGCGAAAGCATCTTCGGCGCCGACGGCCTCAAGGGCGACGTGTTCGCCGAGTTCGCCGCCGACCACCCGTTTCGCACCTTCGTCGACGCGCAGGCGCGCTTCGCGGGGGCCCTCGACCCCGACCGCATGACGCCCATCGCGCGCGCCCGCCTCCACGCCTCGGGCATGCGCGGGGTGTTTCTCTCCGAGGGGGGCGTCGATGGGGTGCGCCGGCTGCTCGAGGAGCGCATTCAGCAGCACGGCGGCGACGTTCGTCTGCGCGACGAGACCGACCGGGTGAACCTCCGCCGCGGCCGCGTCGAGTCGGTGATGCTCACGGGCACCGACGAGGTGCTCGGCTGCGGGTACCTCATCACCTCGCTCGATGCTTCCTCCGCGCAGCGGCTCACGGGGCAGCCCGCGTCGCGCGCCTACGCCATCAAGCAGCTCGCGGCGCGGCCGCGCTACTACCGCTACGTGCTCAACGTGGCGGTGCCCGCCGACGCCATCCCCGTGGGCATGGCGCAGCGGGTGTTCTTCGTGGCCGACCTCGCGCGCCCGCTGGCCGAAGAGAACCTGCTCGCCGTCGAGTGCGCCGCGCCCGACGCGCAGGGCCGCGTGGTGATCACCGCGTGCGCATTGCTCCCGCGCTCGGCGGTCGAAGAGGGCGACGCGTACCTCCACCGTGTGCGCGGGCGCGTGATGGCGGCCCTCGGTGAGCTCGTGCCCTTCCTCGATCGCCACGTGCTGGTGGTCGACTCGCCGCACGACGGCTATCCGCTCGAAGACCGCGCGAAGGGCACCACAGTGCAACTCGAGGCGCGCTGGTCGGGCGCCGCCGAACCGATGGAGGCCCTCGACGACCGCGGGCCCGAGAGCTTCATGGGCGTGTGCGGGCTCCCCGTGCGCGGCGACGTCGACAACGTGCTGCTCGTGGGGCGCCAGGTGGTGCCGGGCTTGGGCGTCGAGGGAGAGTTTCTCGCGGCGCTCACCGCGTCGGCCATCGTGACCCGCACCGACCGCACGAAGGAGCGCATGCGCCGCGAGCTCTGGAGCAAGGCCGAGGCGTAGGCGATCGCGCGCGGGGCGGCGGTCACACCGTCGGAATTACTCAGCGGGTTGATCCGAGCAGTGTGCGCACTGCCACAATCAATCCGTGAATTGATCTGAGCAGTGTGTGCACCGTCAGAATTACTCCTGCGATTGATCGGGACGATGTCCCATGCCCGGTTCTCACTCCGCGCATTGCCGCCGAGGGGCATTGCATCGTCGCGGCGACAACGGTGAGAGTGCGCCGCGTGGGCGGGTGGCAGACGCCAGCGCGACGTGGGGAGTGGTGCGATGAGGTCTCTTCGATTCATGTGCGTGGTGCTGTGCCTCGGCTGCGAGGCGACGCCTCCCGCGCGCGACGCAACCACCGACACGACCACGCTCGACACGGCGGCGATCGACGCGCTCGACGCCACGGTGGCCGACGCGCTCGACGCCACCCGCGACGCGCTCGTTGTCGCCGACGCCCGCGACAACGCGGTCAACTGCGGGGCTTGAGGCGTCTCGTGCAGATCCGGGTCGATCTGCGCGGACGGTCAATGCGTCGACGCCTGCGACGGAGCGGGCCTCACGACGACGTGCGGCGGGTGCGTGCGCCTCGCCACGAGCGCGCGCCACTGCGGGCGCTGCGACAACGTGTGTGAGCGGCGCCCCAACGCCGAGGCGCCCTGCGTCGACGGGGTGTGCGCGTTCGCGTGCGCGTTCGCGTGCGCGTTCGGCTTCCTCGACTGCAACGGCGTGCGCCGGCGCGCGATTGCCCATAGGCTCCGCGGCCTCATGGACATCCCCAAGCTCTCATCGGACAAGGTCTCTCCCGCAGCGCGCGACGTGGTCGCGGGCTTTCATCGCGCGGTCGTCGACGAGGTGGCGGCTGCCGTTGCGCGCGACCGCGTGGTGGTGGTCGGCATGGCGCAGAACCCCTTCGTGAAGAAGGCCCGCAAGGCCCTCGACGACGCGGGCGTGAAGTTCACCTACCTCGAGTATGGGAGCTACGTGTCGCAGTGGAAGCCGCGCCTCGCGCTCAAGCTCTGGGCGGGCTTTCCCACGTTTCCGATGGTGTTCGTCGACGGCTCGCTCGTGGGCGGCCACGCGCAGCTCGTGGCGCTTCTCGCGTCGGGCGGGCTCAAGGCGTAGTCGCCGCTCCGAGACTCGGCTCAATCGTCATGTGGGTTGGGCTCTCTTGCGTCGAGACGCCGTCGGCGACCTCACCCCGGCCCTCTCCTGCGAGGATCGCAGGAGAGGGTGCCTGTGCGTAGTGGAACGGTGGCGTGCGAACGTGCGGACGGGTGCGAGCGTACGGGGGACGAGCGTCGCGCGGCCGCGTCGTTGTACCCGCAGGACGCTG